>JBEPVJ010000158.1:0-5731 GCA_041691095.1 Gemmatimonadales bacterium | reverse complement strand
ATTCCCGGCACGCTGCTCTACGTATACTACGGGAAGGCCGCCGGCGACCTGGCCGCCCTGGCCGCGGGTGTCGCGCCAGCCCGCGGCCCCGCGTACTACGCAGTGCTGGCCGTCGGCCTGGTCGCCACCATCGCCGTCACCGCGCTGATCACTCGCGCCGCCCGCCGGGCGCTCGCCGATGCGTCTCTGAGGCCGGGATGAGCCCCCTCGACACTCCAGCGCCCCCACTCGACGAAGCCGACCGGCGCTTGAGCGACAACGTTCGCCCGGCTGAGTGGCGGAATCCCCAGCCCCAACCTCGCTACGATCTCGTGGTCGTGGGCGCCGGCACTGGCGGCCTTGTGTCGGCCGCCGGTGCCGCGGGCCTAGGGGCCCGAGTGGCCTTGGTGGAGCGCCACGCTATGGGCGGCGACTGCCTGAATGTCGGGTGTGTGCCGTCCAAGGCGCTCATCGCCTCGGCTAGAAACGGAATGCCATTCGGAGAGGCCATGGCCCGCATGCGCCGGCTCCGGGCGGATCTGAGTGCGGCCGACAGCGTTGCCCGGTTTGCCGACCTCGGCGTTGACGTGTTCCTCGGACACGGGCGCTTCATCAATCCCGCGGAGCTCGAGGTGGCAGGTCAGCGGCTGCGCTTTCGGCGGGCCATCATCGCCACTGGTGGCCGCCCGGCGGTGCCCTCATGGGCCGGCCTAGCGGAGGGAGAATACCTGACGAACGAGAGCGTTTTTTCCCTCGCCGAATTGCCTCGGAGTATGGTCATCGTGGGTGCCGGCCCCATCGGCTGCGAAATGGCCCAGACGTTCGCTCGGTTCGGCAGCCGCGTTACCCTTATGGATCTGGCGCCTCGAGTGCTGCCTCGGGATGATCCCGACGCGGCCGAGCTGGTGGCGCGCGCGTTGGTCGCGGATGGAGTCACCCTCGAGCTTGGCGTGCGGATCGAGCGCGTCGTGACCGCAGGGGGGGAATGGATCGTCCGAGGTCACCGGGACAGTGCATCGGTCGCCGCCCTGGGCGGTGCCCTGCTCCTCGCGGTCGGTCGCATGCCCAACATTGAAGACCTGGGCGTCAGCGCCGCCGGTGTGGACACGGAAAAGACCGGCATTGTCGTCAACGACCGGCTCCAAACCACCAACCCGCGCATCTTCGCCGTCGGAGATGTCTGCTCCCGGTTTCAGTTCACCCATGCCGCCGACGCCCAAGCTCGAATTGCCTTGGGCAACGCTCTGTTCTTCGGCCGAAGGCGGCACACCCGGCTGGTGCTGCCGTGGTGTACGTACACCGCGCCGGAAGTTGCCCAAGTCGGACTGACGGCCCAGGCCGCCGCCGCCGGAGGGGTGCCGATCGACACCATTGCCGTTCCATTCGACCGCGTCGACCGCGCCGTCCTCGAAGGATCTACCACCGGATTCCTCAGGGTTCACCTGCGGAAGGGCAGCGACCGGATTGTGGGCGCTACCATTGTGCATGCCCGTGCCGGAGAGCTGATTGCCGAGGCGGCGGCGGCCATGACCAATCGACTTGGTCTTGCCGCTCTGGGAGGAACAGTACGGCCCTATCCGACCCTGGGTGACGCGTACCGCAAGGCGGCGGATGTCTGGAATCGCAACCGGTTGACACCGAGGGTTCGTGGGCTGCTCAGGTGGTGGTTTCGCTCCCCCCACAAGTCGGGTGACGCTCGCTAACGTCCGGAATTCCCGGCAGCAATCCCGCCCGCGCGCTGAATATTGAGAATCTGACCGCGGGACTCCGGAAGTTGCTGACTGCGGATGGCAAGCCAGACGGCGCCCAGGACGCGCTCCTGGCCGCATTGCTCGCCCCGAACACCGTCCGCACCGGCCCACACCGCGGGAGCTGGTCCTGCTGGCTTACGCGGATGTCCTGACTCGCACCCCCCGCCGCCATAACCCGCGCCGACATCGCGGAGCTCCGGTGTGCCGGGCTCGACGACCGCCCGATCCACGACGCCGGCGCTACCGTGGCCTACTTTGTATTCGTCAACCGGATCGCGGACGGACTGGGGGTCGAATGGGAGCGGTGACGCCGGGCCGGCGGCCGGGCCCGACGTCACCCAACATCCCAACTAATACGCCGCCATCCCGTTGGCGCCAGCCGGCACCCCCGTCGTCACCGACAGCGGAGACAGGCTCCCCCCCCCGCCCACCTGGAACGCGCTGATGCTGCCTGGACCGCTGTTCAGCGAATACAGGTACCGGCCATTGCCCGACAGGGCCAGGTCGATCGGTCCCACGCCCGCTGTGCCGGTGATGCCATCCGTGTCGAGGCGACTGAGTGCTCCGGTTCCGCCGAGGGCAAATCCGGAAATTGTGCCGCTGCCGGTGTTGCTGGTGTAGGCATACCGGCCGTTCGGAGTGATCACCACCCAGCACGCCGCCGATTGCAGGGTTCCCACGGACGCGCTGAGTACGCTCAATACGCCGCCGTCCAGCACCCGGTACGAGGACAACGCCGCCGCCCCGGGCGCGCCCCCAAACGCTTCGGAGACGACCAGGATACCGGATCGGTCGAAAGAGAATCCGAACGGCGTCGCGCCCCGCGAAGGTTGCGCATTGGGCCCGCTGGCGCGCCCGTCGCTCCCGATACTGTACACCGAAATGGTGTTGGTGGCCTTCTCGGTCACCACTAGCCGGCGTCCGTTGGGGCTGAACCCCGCCTGCGCCGCGCCCGCGGCGGCGCTGCTCAGCGGCCGAGTGGAATTCGACAGGGGCTTGAGTCGGTCCCCTGTCAGCAGGAACCCGCTGAGATTGCCGGTGCCGCCCGCGTTGAGGACGTACACCAGGCTGCCAAACAGCGCCACGCTCACCGGGCGCACGCCGCCAGAACTGACCCGATCCACCAGCACGAGGCCGCCCGAGGTGACCCGGAAGAGCGAGAGCTCATTGCTGCCGGCATTGACCACCAGCAGCCAGCGGCGATTGTCGCTGAGTACCACGCCACTCTGGTTGCCGAGTCCGCCGCCGGTACCGGCACCGCCGGTGGCGAACAGGACCGGACCCGAGAGGTTGCCGTTCGCCGCCCGCGCAAACCGCATGACCTGATTTCCGTTCACCGCATTGCTCGCCACGAACACCGCCCCTGGCGCCCCGGTGCCCTCGGGGAATCCCTCTCGCGAAACGTCCGCCGAAATCACCGGTTCGGACGGCGTCCCCGCCTCCGCACAGCCCGCCAGCACGATGCTGGCCATGACCGCGGTGGCTCTCCACAATGTTTTCATGATGCGTTCGCTCCCTGGTTGAGTCGATCGCGGACGATCCGGCGATCTGGCAGCGAATCTGGGGAAGGGTGGAAGCCAAATGAAGGGGAAAATCGAAGGGTGAGAGGATTCTCACGCGGCACTTACCGAGACGTCAGGCCGGTCCGTCCGCAGCCGGAAGCCACAGCACAAAACGACTCCCCCGTCCCGGCGTGCTGTCCACAGTGATCCGCCCCTGCTGCAGTTCGGCCAGCATTCGGGCAATGGTGAGCCCTAACCCGGTCCCGCCCAGGTCGCGGCTGCGCGAGGATTCCACCCGGTAGAACCGGTCGAAAATCCGCTCCCGATGCTCCGCGCTGATGCCACAGCCGGTGTCGCTCACCGCCACGCCGATCATGTGGCCGCTCCGTTCCAACCCCAGCGTGATGGTGCCCTCCGTCGTATGCCGGGCCGCGTTGGCGGCCAGGTTCAGGAGAATCTCACGGGTCCGACCGGGGTCCCCGACCGCGTGCCCGCCGCCGTTCAGGTCTGCGCCAACCGCGACGGTGTCGCTGCTCATCGCGGCCGTAATCTCTTCCACCTCCCGGACGATCACAGCCAGGTCGAAGGTCCGCCGTTCCACCGCGAGCTGCTGGTTGTCGCCTCGCGCGATCAGCAGCAGGTCTTGGACCATGCGGGTCATCTGCTCGCTCGATCGCGCCACCTCCGCCAGCGCGTCCCGCATCTCGTCGGCCGTGCGCCGTTCGTCCAGCGCCCACTGGGCCTGGGCCCTGAGCCGGGTCAGCGGCGTGCGAAGTTCGTGGCTCGCGTCGGCGGTAAAGGACTCGAGCGCTTGATGGGAGGTCTCCACTCGCTCCATCAGCCGATTCAGCGCGTGGGCCAGCTCCGACACCTCGGCCACCCCCGTGGGTACCGTCGCGCGCGCGCTGAGGTTTTGCGGTGGCAGTCCGATTCGCTGAGTTTCTTCCGCTACCCGGGCCAGCGGTCCTACCGCGGCCACCACCGCCCGCGTGGCCGAGCGGCGAGCCAGTAGTGCCACGAGCGGCAACAACACCAACGCGATGGCGGCTAGGCCCACGACCGCCATCAGGTACGGGCGCCTGCGGCCCACGACCAGAATATCGAACTCGCCGGCTCGCCGGTTCAGCACCGCATAACGGCCGCCCCCACGCTCGACGATGGTCCGTGCCAGTTGCGCCGCCGAGTCGGGGGGATCGATCCGCTTGGCTGGCATGGTGGGCGACAGGAAATACACCCTCCGCCCGCCCGCGCGATCCGAAATGGTGCGGGTGATCAGGAAGGGAGCGCCCATTCCGATCAGCTGATCCGCCAGCATGGCCGGCGCCACCGTGGATCTCGCGCCATTCGGGTCGGCATACATGCCGAGGAGCGATTGGGCCACATCGGCGGAGCGTTCCAGGGAACGGTGCAGGGACAGCTCGGACAGGCCCGCAAACGCGGCGACCGTCATGAGACCATAACCCGCCAGCGCGGAGCGGGTAACCCGCGCCAGCCGGGCTGTGAGGATCGACCCCAGCCGCGGCTCGCTCATGGCGAACCCTCCGCCCGGTACCCCACGCCCCGCACCGTGCGGATCACCAGCCCGCTCGGCCCGGTCGCCACTTTCTTGCGCAGGTAGTTGACGTACACATCCACCACGTTGGTTTCGCTGTCGAAGTGATAGTTCCACACCGCCTCGGCGATACGGGACCGGGACACCGTGCGGCCCGCGTTCCGCAGCAGGAATTCCAGCAAGGCCAGCTCCCGCGGCGAGAGGTCGACCGTCTTGCCCGCCTTGGTCACCACCCGCTTGAGCGGATCCACCGACACGTCACCGACCGACAGGAGGGTATCCTGGTGCCGCAGGTGCGACCGCCGGATCAGGGCCACGACGCGCGCCAGCAGTTCGGGAAGGTCGAAGGGCTTGGTCAGGTAGTCATCCGCGCCGCCCTCCAACCCGCGGACCCGGGCCTCCAGCTCCTCCCGCGCGGACAGCAGCAACACTGGCGTGGCAATGCCCCGGCGGCGCAACTCGGCTACCACGCCGAAGCCGTCGCGGCCGGGTAACATCACGTCCAACACAATGCACTGATATTCGCCGCTCAGCGCGCGGTCCAGGGCCCGGTCGCCCGAATCCGCTTCATCCACGGCGTAACCTTCCTCGCGAAAGGCCTTGCGAAGAAAGCCGCGAAGAATCCGGTCATCTTCGACCAGCAAGAGGCGCATATGGCAAAAGTGGAGGGCCGAGGAGCGGGAAACAACCGGTGAGGGGACGAAATAAGAGGATTCTAATCCGGGCCGTTGTTCGGGCGGCTCGGACTACTGCGGCGTCGGAGCTGGCGCAGGAGGTACTGGGCAGTGGAGTGGTAATAGGTCCGCGTGGAGGCGTTGATCTGCCGCTCGCCCGGTTCCTAAGCGCGCGAGCCTCGATCCTCCTTGCGTCGCCCATCACGCCCGCATGCCCACTGCCACCGACGGCCGGGAACAAATCAGATGGGCTGTCGCCTGCGCGCCCCACTG
>JBEPVJ010000157.1:0-5716 GCA_041691095.1 Gemmatimonadales bacterium | reverse complement strand
TCCTCGTACACCTCGGGCATCAAGCGGTCCAGAGTGTCCCGCCGGCCGGTGAGGAGCTCGCTGGCTGGAATCGGGTTAGGTGCGGATTGATCCATGAGTTCCGAGTCCGGGAGTGTATCCCTCGCAGGATAAAACATGCCGCCTGCCGACCGGGAAGGCAAATGGGTCTCACGGGACGCGAAACGGCAAGGGGCGGATCTCAGTCTCGAGACCAGCCCCTCTTCCTACCTTCGTAGCTCCTGGCGTCTCAGCGGTTTACTTCCACTCCACGTCAACGCCGCCGATCGCCGAGCTCACCTCGACCTCGAGATGCCGCTTGGCGGAGGCATAGTTGTTCGAGGTGTAGGTCTTGCCGCTCCGGGCGAATCCCTTCGCGTCGAACCCGGCGAGAAATCCGCTCACCGTAACCCGCAATCCGAGGTCCTTCGGCGCCAGCAACTTGACGCCGCCCAGCGCCATGTTCATCTCCATGCGGGCATCGGCCGGCCATGCGCCGTCCAGGTCTACCGTGACGGCGCCGACGCCGCCATCGAACCGCCAGCTCCTGCATCCGCTATTGCCCGCCGACGTGATCGTGAGCTCGCCGGCGCCCGAGGTGATCTGCGCCGTGCGACAGCTCCCCGCGTTGGGTGCCTCGAAGGAGACCACGGTCCGACTCGCCCCCGACTTGAGGTCCAGCGCGGCGATCCGCAGGCCGCCGAGGCTCAGCGTTCCGTCCGAGGCGCCCACCGCGACGTCCAGCGTCAGATCCACAGAGGCGGGAAACTCCACCACCGCGACCTGCGGGAGCGCGCGCTCCCGATTGACCCGGATGCCGCCGCCCCCGTGGCTGGTCGCGCCGAGACGCACTTCCGCGGCGGTGGGGTTGTAGCTCCCGATCGGCTCGAAGCGCTCCGCGTCGTATTTGAGCGCGAGCCCGTAAAGCCGGTCCGCGGGGCCCGGTCGCACCAGCAGTCGTCCCGCGCCGAACTCGATCACTGCACGAAGCTGATGTTCGCCTCGAAGGGGGCGGGCGTAGTCGAAGTCGCGGAGAGTTTGGGCTGAGGCAGGCGTGGCGAGAAAAACGGCCAGTGCGAGGGACGGCAAACCGCGAAGCATTCCCGCCATCACGGCCTGGAGCTCGGCGGGTTCGGGCCACCGGGGCGCTTCACCGCGGTCACTCCGAACTGCGGAGTGGCCCAGAGGTATTCGTCGGTCAGGGCCTCCGGCGGCACGTACCGACCCGCAAAGGTCGGCTTGATTCCCGCGCGGGAAAGAAGGCAGGCACCGAATCCGGCGGTGGCCAGCAGCCAGGTGGCCAGGAAGGCCGCACCGAACATCACCGACCCGGCTACCGGCACCCAGCCAAACACGATCCACGCCAGCCAGACCGCGGCGACGCCGGTTAATCCCACCGTCAGATAACGGTAACTGTTGGCTGATCCCACCATCGCCCCGGCCGCCATGCGCCGGCGCAGATGGGTTTCGCCCATGGTATGTGCCACAGCCAGAAACCCGGCGACCGCCGCAGCCAGAAGCAGAAACGGAATGACCAGCACGACGAAAGGCACCAGGAGAATTCCTACCACACTGAGCACCAGTCCGGTGATCACCATCCCGAAGGTGGGGACCACCAGGATCTGCGCCAGCAACCCGGTGAGGAAGGAGCGGAAGAAGCTGTGGGAGACGGTGTCGGAGATGGTCTCGAGATTGGGCCGAGCAAACAGCACCACGCCGAACCCGAGCAGCCCCAGGGTGAGGAGCACCCCAGCGAGCCCTGCCGCATTGGTCAGGGCGGTCGAGAGGGCGCCGCCGCTCCTGCCTGCGACGACCTCCGCGGCGCCGAGCGAGCGCTGTTCCCCCAGCACCACGCCACCGCGGTCCAGGATGCGCCCGCCGATGGCGAGGGCATCTCCGGTGACGACAGCGCCGGGATGCATGACGATATTTCCATCGAGCGCCACCACGTTTCCCGTAACCCGCCCAAACACATCCGCCTGACCCTTGATGATCAGCAGGTTCCCGGCAACAGCCTCGGTGGCGGCGATGCTGAAGTCCCCCCGGTGCGCCTGGCCGTGAGCCACGGTGATCCGGGCCTGCTTCGGGTCGGCCTGAAGCAGCCGTCGGAGGCGTTGCTCGAGATCGACCGGGTTCGACAGATTGCCGATGTCTACGGCAGAGGCATCTGCACCCAGGGCGGCGGGAATTTGCTGCAGCAACCGGTGCAAGCGCTCCCCCAGATGCGGCAAGCTGCTCGCGTCGACGCGAGCAGCCATGACTCCGATCAGGATGACGACTGCTGCGGCGGTGCGATCAGCCGTGCGCATGGGGAACCGGCCGGCTGGGCGGGGTCAGGAGTCTGCGCAGGGCGGCGAGAGCGACGCCGTACATGATCAGCGAGCCGCTCACCAGTGCCACGAGCCGTCCCGGGGAGGAGACGAGTTCACGGAGGGGAGCATACCAGGGCTGCGCAGTCAGGTTCGTCGCCACCACTCGCACGCCCAGCCAGATGGTCCGGCCGGTTTCCGCCGCGGAGGTGTTGATCCAGGAAAGCAGGAGATCCCGATTGAGGAGGGACCAGGCGATGCTCGCTCCGAGGCTTGCGGCAATCGAAGCCGCCACCGCGAGCTTGCGCCACGCCGCGGGAGACCGCGGCACCAGCCGGGCGAGCGCGGTATCGGGCCGGCGGACCCGCGCCATGACGTGGTCCGCAAACAGTGGAGCCGGCGCATAGGATGGCAGCGCCGCGAGCGCATTGAGAACCGCGTGGTCCAGCAGCGCCATGTTTCGGCACTCCACGCATTCCTCGATATGCTCCCGGGCGTGAGCGGTCAGCGATGCAGTGTGAAACGCATCGAGATCGTCAGCAGTCAGGTGGTTGATTGGCCATTTCATAAGCAGTCCCCTATACGGTCGGGTTCAGCGATGAGTTTCACTGTTTGAGGTGCGCGAGCGCGATGCGAAGCTCGTTGCGCGCGCGATGGATGTACGTCTTCACGGTACCCAGCGGGAGATTCAGAATCTCGGCGATCTCTTCGTAGGCTCGTCCCTCGACGTGACGTAACAGAATGCAGGTGCGGTACTCGGGTCGCAGCTTCGCGATTGCCACTTCGATCTCGCCACCGAGCTCCTTGTTCTCCACCTCTTCGAGCTGCGTCTCGCTCCGCTCGCCGATCTGTAGCGCGGTGGCTTCGACCATTTGCGGCGTTTCGGCGTGTGGTGAGCCTTCGAGCGAGAGTGTGTCCAGCTCCCGGCGCCGGAGATGATCGATCGCCGCGTTATTGGCAATCTTGAAAACCCACGACGAGAACTTGTATTCCGGGCGGTAACTATCGAGCGCGTTCAGCACTTTGATGAACGTTTCCTGGGACAGATCTTCGGCCAGCTCCCGGTTCCGCACCATCCGGAAGATCAGCGAGAAAACCGGTCGTTCGTAGCGGCGGACCAACTCCCGATACGCTGCCTCCTCACCCCCGCGGGCACGGGTGACGACCTCTTGGTCCGTCGACGCCGGGAGGTTCGGGAGCGGCTCAGCCATGGGGGCCACGCACTCGGCTTGCCAGCCGGGTCGGCGGCGGGGTACATTCGGCGGCTATGTTCGCCAAAGACAGGGAGTTACCGATCACCGGCGGGGCCGAGAAGCGGGCCTACGTGCGGGGGATTTTCACGGCGATCGCGCCGCGGTACGACCTGCTCAATCACCTGCTCAGCCTCAATGTGGATCGGCGTTGGCGACGGCTGGCGGTAGACCGGCTGGAGTGGAGCCGACAGCCGGCCGGGACCTACCTCGACCTCTGTTCCGGCACGATGGACTTGGCGGCCGAGCTGGCCAACCGTTCCGGCTTTGGCGGTCGAGTAATTGGGGCCGATTTTGTACAGGCAATGCTGGTCCGGGGCGCCGGCAAGGCGGTCCGTTCGGTGCCGGTCAACGCCGACGCGCTCTCGCTGCCCTTTCCTGACGCCACCTTTGCCGGGGCGACCGTTGGCTTCGGTGTGCGCAATCTGATGGATCTGGATGCCGGCCTCCGGGAAGCGGCGCGCGTGCTCGAGCCTGGCGCCAGGTTCGTGATCCTGGAATTCACGACTCCCGTGAGCCAGCCGATGCGCGGGATGTATCTCGCCTACTTCCGGCACCTGCTGCCGATGATCGGACGATTCGTCTCGAAACATAGGGACGCCTACTCCTGGCTGCCAGAGTCGGTGCTGGCATTTCCCGGCCCCGAGGCGCTCGCCACTCGTATGAAAAGCGCCGGTTTCGAGGCGGTGACATACACTCTGTTGTTCGGCGGGATCTGCGCCATTCACGTCGGGATGAAAAGGTGAGCAGGAATGGCACTCGATAGCCTCTCCGAATTCATCTCCGCGATCGACAAGATCGGCGAGCTGGTGCGCGTCCGGGAGCCGGTGCGGACCCGCCTCGAGATTGCGGAGGTCGCGGATCGGTGCATGAAGAGCAAGTATGGCGGGCCGGCCTTGCTGTTCGAGAAGCCGGTGATGGAGGACGGAACCATCAGCCCGATGCCGGTCGCCATCAATCTGTTCGGCTCGATGCGCCGGATGTGCCTGGCGCTGGGGGTGGAAAATCTGAACGAGGTTGGAGCGCGGATTTCCGAGATGCTGAATCTCAAGGTGCCGGATGGATTGTTAGGCAAGCTGGCCATGCTGCCCAAGCTCGCCGAGATGGCCAAGTTCCCCCCGAAGACCCGCGGCGGAAAACCCTCCTGCCAGGAATCGGTGCAACGGGGCGCCGACATCGACCTCTCTCGCATTCCATTTCTGGTGACCTGGCCCGAGGATGGCGGCCGGTATATCACGCTCCCGATGGTGATCACCGAAGATCCGGAACGCGGTATCCGCAACGTCGGGATGTATCGCGTCCAGGTGATCGGCCGCGACACCCTCGCGATGCACTGGCAGCGTCACAAGGTCGGCGCGGCGCACTGGCGGGAGATGGCGGCCCGGGGCGAAAAGATGCCGGTGGTGATCGCCATCGGCGGCGATCCCGCCAGCATCTATTCCGGCTCCGCTCCCCTGCCGCCCACGATTGACGAATTTCTCTTCGCCGGATTTCTCCGGAAGAATCCGGTGGAGCTTGCCAAGGCGATCACCTGCGATCTCGAGGTCCCCGCCGAGGCCGACATCGTGCTCGAGGGGTACATTGATCCCGCCGAGGAGCTGGTGCTGGAGGGGCCTTTCGGCGATCACACCGGCTTCTACTCGCTGGCTGATTATTACCCCAAGGTTCACGTCACCGCCGTGACGATGAAAAAGCAGCCGATCTATGCGGCCACTCTGGTGGGCCGCCCTCCGATGGAAGACTTCTATCTGGGTCATGCCACCGAGCGGATCTTCCTCCCGTTGCTCAAGCTCACCGTGCCGGAGATCGTGGACTACCACATGCCGGCCCCGGGAATTTTTCACAATCTGGTATTCGTCTCGATCGACAAGCAGTACCCTGGACAGGCCTACAAGGTGATGAATGCACTCTGGGGGGCGGGACTCATGTCACTGGCCAAGGTCCTGGTGATCGTGGACAAGGAGGTCAACGTCCAGGACGCCGACGAAGCCTGGTGGGTGGCGCTCAACAACATCGATCCCGAGCGGGACGTGCGGTTCACCATGGGGCCGGTCGACGTGCTCGATCACTCCAGCCGGGCCTTTACCTATGGAAGCAAGATGGGGATCGACGCGACCCGGAAATGGCCGGAGGAAGGGTTTACGCGGGAATGGCCCCGTC
>JBEPVJ010000156.1:0-5760 GCA_041691095.1 Gemmatimonadales bacterium | reverse complement strand
GACCGCCGACCGGGTCAGTGCTCAGCCCAGCCTGGCGAGCTCGGCCAGGAGCTCGGCGTTCTCGCGGCGCTCGCCATTGCTGGACTCTTGATGCACCCAGCGCACCGTGCCGTTGCCGTCGATCAGGACGTAAGCGCGGTTGCTATAGAACTTCTCCTCGTTGAGCACGCCGTACAGCCGAGACACCTCGCGCTTGAAATCGCTGAGGAGATCGACGGTCATTCTTTCACTTGCCTTAAACTGCTTCAGCGTCGGAACGGAATCGACGCTGATCGGCAACACTACGGTGTTCTCGCTCTCGAATTTCGCGTAGTCTTCCGACAACGCGCACAGCTCGGCGGTACAGGTGCTGGTAAATGCGAGCGGGAAAAACGCCAGCAGGACGTTCCTGTCGCGTAGAGCGGAAAGCGTAACCATCTGCCCGGAGGTGGAGGCCAGCGAGAACTCCGGGGCGGTAGCGCCAACAGCCGGCAGGCGCATCAGCCGTTCAATCGCTTTCCGGCGATCGTCCAGTTGAGCACGTTCCACCATGCGGCCAGATAGTCGGCGCGACGATTCTGATATTTGAGATAGTACGCGTGCTCCCAGACGTCACAGCCGAACACGGCGTGCTTCCCGTCCATCAGGGGGCTGTCCTGGTTGGGCGTGCTCTCGATGGCAAGCTTGCCGGACTTATCCCGCGACAACCAGGCCCAGCCGCTGCCAAACCTTCCCAGGCCCGCCTTCTGAAACTGCTCCTTGAACGCGGCCAGGCCGCCGAAGCCGGCGTCGATCGCCTTGGCAAGCTCGCCTTCAGGCGCCGTGGCCCCGCCAGGAGTCATCAGCTCCCAGAAGAGGGTGTGATTGTAGTGTCCGCCTCCATTGTTGCGAACCGCGGTACGCTGCGCATCCGGCACCTTGGCCAAATCGGCGAGGAGCGCCTCGATGGACAGATTGGCGAGCGCGGGCTGCGCCTCGAGAGCGGCATTGAGATTGGTGACGTAGGCCTGGTGGTGCTTGTCGTGGTGAATCTGCATGGTCTGCGCATCGATGTGGGGCTCGAGTGCGTCGGCGGCATAGGGGAGCGGAGAAAGCGAGAATGCCATGATGAACTCCAGAGTCGGTGGGCTTCGAGATTCGGTCGTTGCAGTGATGGAACCGGCCGGAATATAACGTTCCTTCAACCCACCCGGGCGGGACGACGGGATTCCACTCCGAGACCGATCGCGAGTGCGGCGATGACCGCCACCGAGAGGAGTACCTGCACGCGGAGAGTCGCTTCGAGCAAGAGGGGTATGCCCGCCGCGGGAATGAGCAACCAGAGGCCCGACCACCGCCCACCATTCCTCGCACTCGGCGGCAACAGACCGACGCTCGTGAGCCACCCGAACAGCCCCAGAAGGCCTCCCCATTCGATGCCCCCGGGCCGGCCGGACCAGATTCCCATCAATCCCGCACCGACCATGACCGCGGCCCATCGGCCCAGGAGCGCCTCAGCGGCCACACCAACTGCGAGCCACAGCATTGCCGGCGACTGCCAGTCGGCAAAGCCCTCGGGGAATGCCGGCACCAGAATGCGCGCGGTGAGTATCGCCGCCAGCGGCGCGAGCGTAAGGCGCCACGGGGCACGATGGAACGGGAAGATTCCCGCCAGCCCGAGAGATCCGGCGCCCAGCAGGATTGCCAAGAGCCGCTCCGCGGGCGGACTGAACGGGCCCCCGACGAGCTCGCTCATTCTGCCACCGGCCGGCCCGAGAATCGTGAACACCAGGAAAAACCCCGCGCCGAGCAGCAGCGCCGCCACGAGGACCAGCGTGAGCCATGCGGGCCGGCGGGCCCGCAGCACCGTCGCTGCGCCCGATACCAGGACCAGAAATGCGCCCGCCGTCACGAGAATCAGGTGAGGACCGAACAAAACGAAGAGGAGGCCGGCGACGAGCGGCAGGCTGGGCCTCATCCGGGCTGGGCTGGATTGGTGGCGCGGCGGCGTGGCATCCTGCCGGCGCCACCCGCCAATGGCCGCAAGGACGACGATGGCGAGTCCCACGGCGATCAGCATGCCATTGACGGTCGCGAACCCGCCGCCCGGATCGCCGCCGACGCGGCCGGCGGCCATACCTAACCCGCTGAGCAGCAATCCCACCCCCGCGCCGGCACGGGCCCGGACGGTGGGAAGGGAGACGGTCACCAGCAGGAGCGCCAGATAGAGGAGGTACGGCCGTACCGCCACCAGATCGACTCCCATTAGCTCACCGGTCGGCCGCCATCCATCTCCCGGATCGTGCGGGCACTCGGACGCCGGGTCTTCTTGAGCCGGGCAGAAACCCGCTCCGCTTGTGCCAGCACTCTCAGCACATTCTCACCCGCAAGCTTGCGGAGCTCGCCTTCCTTCCAGCCGCGCCGCGCCAGCTCGGCGAAGAGCGCGGGAAAGGTACTGACATCCTGCAGCCCGTCGACCGTTTCGGTGATTCCGTCGAAGTCGGACCCGATGCCGACATGGTCCACCCCGGCGACCTTGCGGATATGATCGATATGGTCGGCGACATCCGTGATGGTCGCCTGCGGCTTCGGACCTTTGCGGACCGTCGCATCAGAATCGTCCCATGCCTTGACGGCAGCGGAGACGAACGAATTGACGAACGGGACCATCACCACCCCGCCATTCTTGGGCAGCCGAGCCAGAATCGAATCCGGCACGTTGCGGCGGTGATCCACCAGCGCGCGGGAACCTGAGTGGGAAAAGTTAACCGGCGCCTCGGTGACGTTGAGAGCGTCGCTCATCGTGCCCGGCGACACATGCGACAAATCCACCAGCATGCCCAAGCGATTCATTTCCCGGACGACCTCCTCGCCGAACGGCGTGAGGCCACCGTGCTTGGCGGAATCGAGGGCGGCATCGGCCCAGTCGAGCGTCACGTTATGGGTGAGCGTCATGTATCGCGCGCCCATTTCGTAATACATTCTGAGCGCGCCGAGCGAATTCTCGATGGCGTGGCCGCCTTCCATGCCAAGCAACGAGCCGATCTTGCGGGCCGCGAAGGCGCGGCGGACCGCCGCGGCGGTCGGCGTCCATTGCAGCGCTTCCGGGTATTTCGCGATAAACCGCCGGGCGATGTCGAACTCCTCCAGCTGTACTCGCGCGTACCCCGAATCCTTGATCTCGCCGGGGATGTAGATCGACCAGAACTGGGCCCCGATCATGCCCTTCCTGAGCCGAGCGATATCGGTCATTCCCGGCGTAGGCTTGCGCAGGTCGTAGCGCTCGGGGTCACCTCGAACGATGGTGTCCTCCCGGATGCGCCAGGGGAGATCGTTGTGACCATCAACCAGCGGCGTCGTGCGGAGGACGCGCCTGGCGAGCGCCATGTTGCGATCGGCGGTCTGCCCCGAGAGCGGGGCGGCGAGGGCGGCGAGGAGCAGCAGCGGAATGAATCGGGTCACGTGGCCTCCGGCCAGGAATAATCCTTGAATCGCTCACGCAAAACCTTCTTGTCGAACTTGCCCACGCTGGTCTTCGGAATCATCTCGACGACCGCCACGTCATCCGGCAGCCACCAGTCGGCCACCTTGCCCTTGAGGTAGCTGCGAATCCCCTCGCGGCTGACCCCGGTGGCACCAGGCTTGGGCACCACGCAGGCCAGGGGCCGCTCGGTCCACTTGGGATGCGCGATCGCGACCACGGCGGCTTCCGCGACGTCGGGATGGCCCATGATCGCATTCTCGAGGTCGACGCTGGAGATCCACTCCCCGCCGCTCTTGACCATGTCCTTGGTCCGGTCCACCAGCCGCACCGCGCCGCGGTCGTCGATGCAGGCGACGTCTCCGGTACGGAACCAGGTGCCGTCGAATCGCGCACTGCAATCGTCGTCGCCATAGTACTTGCTGACGACCCATGGTCCTCGCGCCTGCAGCTCCCCGGCGGTGACACCGTCCCATGGCGCAACGACGCCCTCCTCGGTCACGACCCGCAGCTCGACCAGCGGAAACGGCGTGCCCTGCAGCAGGCGAAACCTGGTCTGCTCCTCCTCGGGCCAGTCTGCCATGTCGGAGCGAAGCCGGGACACCGACCCCGCGGGCGAGAGCTCGGTCATTCCCCAGGCGTGCACCACCTCGATGCCGAGGTCCTCCTGGAACCCCTCCAGGAGCACCCGGGGAAGCGCGGAGCCTCCGACGATGATCTGTCGCAGCGAAGGCAACCTGCGGCCCTCCTTCTTGAGGTAATGATACAACGCGGCGACGATCGTCGGCACGCCGCCGACAAAGGTGACCTGGTTCTCCTCGATCATGTCCGCGAGGTCCTTGGGGCCAAGGTGCGGACCCGGCATCACCATTCCAGTGCCGATCATCGCGGCGGCGAAGGGGAGCCCCCACGCATTGGCGTGGAACATCGGCACGACCGCGAGCAGCACATCCCGCTCGCCGATCTGGAACGAGTCGGTGAGGGAGATGCCAAGGGTGTGCAGCACAAGCGAGCGATGCGAGTAGAGCACGCCCTTGGGATTCCCGGTCGTGCCCGAGGTGTAGCAGAGCGCCGCGGCATCGCGCTCGTCGAGCTCGGGCCAGGTAAATCCGATCGGCGCGGCGGCGAGGAGCGTTTCGTAGTCGAGCCGGCCTTCGACTGCGGGAGCGGCACCGTCATTCATCACGATGACGTGCTTGACGGTGGTAAGCAGGTTTCGCACCTTCTCGAGCGCCGGCAGCAGCGCCGGATCGACCAGGATCACGGTGTCGCCAGCATGGTTGATGACGTAGGCGAGCTGCTCGGGAAAGAGCCGCACGTTGATGGTGTGGAGCACCGCGCCCATGCAGGGAACCGCGAAGTACGCCTCGAAGTGGCGGTGGGTATTCCAGGCCAGGGTGCCGACCTTGTCGCCCCGGCGCACACCCAGACTGGTGAGCGCGGCGGCGAGGCGATCGACTCGGAGCGCCCACTCACCATAGGTGTAGCGGAAGGTTCCCGCGGCGTGCCGGCTCGCGATAACCCGCCTGGGATGCAGGCGGCGGGCCCGATCGAGAAAGTGCGGCAGGGTCAGCTGCCAGTCCATCATGAGACCGTTCATAGAGCCTCAGGATTCAGGATGGTCAATCGAACAAATTCAGCCGCACCACGCCCGGGCAGTCTGCACCAGCACTCTAGCCGTCTGTATCACGCTCTCCACGTCCACCCATTCTTCATCGGCGTGCGCGCCGGCACCGTGCGGCCCGAACACCACTGTCTCGATGCCGGCAGCGGACAGCAGGGCCGAATCCATCCACGGCGTGTCTCCCATGTGCTCGGGAGCGCGACCGAGCGCTTGAGTCGCCGCGGCGTCGAGCGCGACGACGATCCCCGCTTCCCGGGCCACTTCGAACGGCTCCCGGACGAAGAACGCGCGGGCGCTTCCGACGAAGCTCGGGTCGTCATGGCGAAGCGAATCGAGAATCGCTTCGATCTCGGCCATCACCCCGGGCTCGGTTTCGCCGGGGATGGTGCGCCGCTCGATCCGCAACACGCTCCGCGCCGCGTAGGTGCTGAGCCCGTTGCCGCCCTCGAGCATGGCGGCGTGCAGCGATGGTGGTCCGACCAGAGGATGCGGAGCCCTGCCCCGCAGCTCCCGCTCGAGCCGTTCCAGGCCCCCGAGGAACCGCCCCATGCGGATGTTGGCGTCGATGCCCTGGTCGAAACGGCTCCCGTGGGCCGCGCGCCCCACCACCTCCACTTCGATCCAGAGATAGCCCTTGTGCGCGCGGCAGACCCGGAGTGAAGTCGGTTCAGTGACGATGGCCCCATCCGTGTGGACG
>JBEPVJ010000155.1:0-5782 GCA_041691095.1 Gemmatimonadales bacterium | reverse complement strand
GCTCTGGAACCGGGGCGATACCCTTGCAATGATCGGGAAGAACAGCCCGCGATCCGCCATGCCGAAGAAAATTCGCGGGCTTGCCATCATGGTGCCATTGACGCTGCTGAAGGTGGAGATCATGACCACCGCCGAGACGATGCCCGACCCGGCCGCGCCGAGCAGGGGAATCCGTTCCACCGCGGTGGCCGCAATCAACGGTGAGGCGGCCATCTGCGGCAGCGGGACCAGGTACATGTACGCGAGATTGACCAGCAGGTAGATCGCGATGATGGCCAGGGTGCCGAAGATCAACGCGCGGGGAAGATTCCTGGCGGGATCCTTGATCTCGCCGCTCATGTAGGAGAGATCGGCCCAGCCATCATAGGCCCACATCACCGAGACCATCGCGGTCGCCAGCGCCGAGAGGCCGAGCCCCCCGGTCCAGAACGGCGTGAAATTGGACGCGGTGCCGGTGGGCGCCGTGAACGCAAGCACCACCAGCCCGAGCAGCGCGGCGTATTTGACCGCGGTGGCGATGCTGGTCACCGCCGAGGCCTTCTTCACTCCGACGTAGTTGAGCACGCCAACGCCGAAGATCAATCCGGCAGCGACGTAATGAATCTGCTGCGAGCTCAACGGAACGAAGTGGGAGAAATATTCTGCAAAAATCGTCGAAATGGCGCCGAGCGCGGCAGCGCGGATCACCGCCAGCTGCGACCATCCGAAGAGGAAGGCGGGCATCGGGCCCAGGCCTTCCTCGATATACGTGAAGACCCCTCCACTGCGGGGGAACATCGCCGCCAGCTCCGCCAGGGTGAGCGCACCGAGCAACGCCAGCACCCCGCCCAGCACCCAGGCAATCGCCACCATCCCCGGCGATCCGACCAGTCCGGCCACCCGGGCCGGCACCCGAAAGATCCCGCTCCCGATAGTGATCCCGATCAGAATCAGGATCGCGGGCAGCAAGCCTACCGTTCGGGGAAGGCGTTCGCCCCAGGAGTCGCGCGACGCGGGGTTTGTCATGCCAGCTCGGGACGGGGAATCGAGAGTCATGGAACGGGGGCCTACCTGCAGCCGGAAGGTATATATTGTCCCGCGAGTTTAGCTAGCGGGAGCCCCGACTGCTCCCCATTCCGATTCCCGCGCCCCGGCCCCCTGAATGTCGCTGTTCCGCGATCTCGTTTCCCTGACCAAGCCGCGGGTCATCTCTCTGCTCCTCGTGACCACCGTCGCTCCGATGTTCATCACCGACCGCGGCTTGCCGTCGCTGGCTCTGGTCTTCTGGGTGGTGGTTGCGGGATTTCTCATGGCCGGGGGTGCCAACGCCATCAACATGTGGTTCGACCGGGACATCGACATCCACATGTCCCGCACCAAGCTCCGGCCGATTCCTTCGGGGCGCCTTCCTGCGGGTGCTGCCCTCCTGTTCGGCATCACACTCGGCGGTGTGGCGTTTGCCTTGTTCTGGCATTTCGTCAATCCGCTGGCCGGCTGGCTCGCGCTGTCAGGGCTGCTGTTTTACGTCTTCATCTACACGATGTGGCTGAAGCGCTGGAGCCCGCAAAATATCGTGATCGGCGGCGCGGCCGGAGCCTTTCCGCCACTGGTCGGATGGGCAGCGATGACCGGCTCGCTCGACCTTGCGGCCTTGTACCTCTTTGCCATCATTTTCTACTGGACTCCGCCCCACTTCTGGGCGCTCGCCCTGATCAAGGAACGGGAATACGCGAAGGCCGGCGTCCCGATGATGCCGGTGGTAAAGGGCGCCCACGAGACCAAGGTGCAGATGCTGGTCTACACGCTGATGCTGCTTCCGCTCACCATCCTGCCGGCGCTGGCGGGAACCCAGGGGCTGTTTTATGTGATTGCGGCGGTGCTGCTGGGGGCGCGGTTGCTCTGGTATTGTCTGCAGCTGCTCAAGCAGGAAACGGTGACGCCGCTGGCGTGGAAGATGTACAAGTATTCCCTGCTGTATCTGGCGCTGCTTTTCGTGGCGATGGGCATCGACAAGCACTTGCCCTACGGCCACACGGCAAAGCGGCCGGAAGTCGTAATCCTCGACAAGCCCGATTCCCGCTAGTTCTTACCGACCTCCCGACTTACCGACTTACGGCAGTATCAGCTCCCGCTGCGGCTCCTTGGGCGTCACCAGCGGACCGCTCGGTGCCCAGTAGACATTCACTTCGCTGCGCACCCCGAACTCATTCGGCAGATAGATGCCCGGCTCGACCGAGAACCCGCATCCCGGCAGGATGATGCGATCGTCCTTGGTTTCGTAGTCGTCCATGTGAGGACCAGAGCCGTGGAGGTTCTGGTCGATCGAATGCCCGGTCCGGTGCACGAACCAGTCGCCGAATCCGGCCTTCTCGATCACATCTCGCGCGGCCCGGTCCACCTTGAAGCCGGGGAGCGGCTCACCGCTCTCCCCGGCGCGGCGCACCACCTCGAGCGCGGCATCCCGGGCGTCCCGGACGGTGTTCCATACCGTTTGCACCCGTTCGGGGGGATGCTTGCCGCTGAACCCCATCCAGGTCTGGTCGGCCGAGATGGCGCCGGGGTACTTGCCGAAAAGATCGAGCAGCACGACCTGATCCTTGGCGAGCGTCAGGTCCTTGCCGGCGATCGGCTCGTAGTGTGGATTGCCGGCGTTGACGCCGAAGCCCACGATGGGCGGATGATCCGGCACCAAGCCCTCTTTCTCCATCATCTCCACCACGCGGGCTTGCAGCGCCGATTCCGTCAGATCTTTGCCGCCGCGCGTCACTGCAAAGGCCAGCGCATCCTTCGCGATCCACGCCACCACTTCCGCGGCTTCGATGTGACGTGCCGCTTCGTCTTCCGTCCAGCGCGCCGCAAATTGGGTGACCAGGGGCCCGCTCGATACCACCTTGCCGCCGAGCGACTGGATCAAGTCCACGACGCCATAGGGCACCCGGTCAAGATAGGGCACCCCATCGCGCGGCGAGACTTCCATGGCGACGGTCTTCCCCGCCACCAGGCTCTTGAGTGCGGCGTGAAGCTCTTCCCATCGGGCGTAGGGAATGACCCGACCGGGAAAGTCGGCGACCGGCTGGAGCTCGATTTTGTGCGCCACTGCCACCGGCTCCTGGTCGGGCGCGAGCAGCACGAAGAGGCGTCGGGTTCCGAGGCCGCCTAGCGCGAGGAAGCGATTGGCAACGGGGTTGTGGCCCTGGAAGTCGTACAGCAGCCAACCATCGGCTCCGCAGGCGACGAGCCTTTCGCGGAGGAGTTTGTGGTCGTCCGGAGTCAGTGCCTTCATTCGTAGCCTCCCGCCTCCGCGGCGCGCCAGAAACAGTGGTCGTCGCCCCGCGAATGGCATCGTTCGTGAACCATCGCGCCTTCGAATCCGGACGCCACCCGCAACAGCTCGGCGATGACAGCGCTGTAAAAGTAGCAGCCGGTTCCCGGAAATCCCGCCGCGGTCGCCAGCGATTCGTCGAGCCGGACCTGATGCCCGCTGGGCAGGAGGTCGAGCTGGAGGCCCAGGAGTTTCCTGGCGACCTGCGCGGCGGATTTGGCGCCCAGCTTCCGGCGGAGCGGACGGGGACTCACTCCCAGCAGCACCTTGGTGCCGAGCCCTGCGGTACGGGCCGCGTAGCGGGCGGCGCGGCGACCGGCATCCGAGTATACCAGGGTGGCATCGGGGCGGCGCCCCACCAGGCGGAACACCGAGATCGCCTCTTCGGCGGGCACCGAGGCATTGTGATCGACCGCTTCCCGGTACCGCTCGATCTGCTGCGCGACGGTATTGGACAGTCCCAGCCGCTTCGAAACCGTCTCACCGGCCAGCTCGTGCAGCCCGTCATCCAGCGGCGTATCCAGATTCCGGATGGCCTCGAGCAGGCTGAGCGGGATCAATGCATGGATGGTGGGCGACGAGAGGGTCACGGCACGGCAACTTAGTGCCTTGTTCGCGGTGGTGGAATGGACGCTTGCAAGGGCCCGGAGGTCAGGGAACATTTAGGGTCCCAATCGCGAAGGACGTCCCTGGAGGGACCATCGATGTCCGGACAACGACGGAGTCCCCAGCTCGGATGAGTGCCCCGCTCGATGTCCTGATTGCCGGCGCGGGGCCGGCCGGCTCAGCGGCCGCGCTCCGGCTGGCCCGGGCCGGATTCCGGGTAGCCGCGGTGGACCGCGCCCGGTTTCCCCGGGAAAAGATCTGCTCCGAGTACATGAGTCCGGAGGGTGTCCGCCACCTCGCCGCACTCGGTGTGCTGGAATCGGTGGAACGCGCCGGCGGCCATCCGATTCATGGCACCATGGTCGAGGCGCCCCGGGGATCACGGCTGACCGGTCTGTTCGCGAGGGCGGGTACCGCGCCCTTTCGTGCGACCGGGCTTTCGGTTCCCCGCCGGATCTTGGATCACTCGCTGGTCGAGGCGGCGCGCGCCGCGGGCGCGGAGATCATCGAAGCAACGACCGTCCAGGGCGTGCTCCTCGACAACGGTGCGGTCACCGGTTTGGCGGTGCGGACAGAAGACGGCACCCGGGAGCTGCGCGCCCGCCTGACGATTGGCGCCGACGGTCTCCACTCGTTGACTGCAAAGGCCATCGGCGACCGTCGTTTCGGCCCGCTCCGCCGGTACGCCTTCGTCGCCCACGCAGCGGATGTGCCCGGCCTCTCGGACACTGCCGAGATGCATGTGGCGGCCGATGGATACGTGGGGATCAACCCGCTCGGCGGTGGCATGGCTAACGTGGCGCTGGTTGTGCCGCGGGAGCGCGCTGCCTCTGCGCGAGGCCGTCCGGAGGCCTTCTTCCTGGAGCAGCTCGAGCGATTCCCTGGCGTGGGCGGCCGGGTGCGCGCCGGGGCGCTCGTCCGGGAGGTAATGGTGACCGGTCCCTTCGCCGCGTGGTCCCGTCGCGTGGTGACCGCAGGCGCGCTGCTCACCGGCGATGCCGCCGATTTTTTCGATCCCTTCACCGGTGAAGGGATCTGCGCCGGACTCCGCGGCGCCGAGCTGGTCGAAGCCACCGCACGCGAGGCGCTGGCCCGGCCCGGGCCGTTGTCCGCTGCGGCGCTGGCGCCCTATGCCCGGGCCAGGCGGCGCGCATTCCTGGGAAAATGGACGGTGGAGCGCGCTATCGGATACGCCATGCTCGCGCCGGCGTTGTTCGACCGCGCCGTGGCCCGCCTGGAACGGCGCGGTCTGGCCCACACGCTGATCGGTGTTACCGGAGACTTCGTGCCGCCGCGCGCGGTCCTCAATCCCGTTTTCCTTTCTCAGGTCGTGTTCTGATGCCTCACGCCGACGTCGATCCAGCCGAGTTCCGCCAGCTTTGCGGCCATTTTGCCACCGGGGTCGTGATCATCACCGCGCTCGGCGCCGACGGCCAGCCGGCGGGCATGACCGCCAACAGCTTCGCATCGGTGTCCCTGACGCCGCCGCTCATCTCGGTGAATGTGGACCACACCGCAGACATGCACGACATTCTGCGAGGAACCACCCAATTCGCGATCAACGTACTGCACAGCGGCCAGGAAGCGCTCTCCCGACGGTTTGCCGGCAATACGAGCGGCCGCTTCGACGGGATCGGCTATAAGCTGGAGGATCGAGGGTTCGTCCTGCTCGACGGCGTGGTGGCCACGATCGCCTGTGAGGCCCACTCGTCCTTCGAGGCGGGAGACCACACCATCCACGTCGGCCGCGTGGTCGGTGGAACGGTCGCGACAGGACGGCCACTGCTCTACTACCGCGGCGGTTACGTTACCGCGGGTCTCCCGTGAGCGGATTGGAATCCGCCCCAGGCGTCGAGCTCCTCGACGACCCCGCCC
>JBEPVJ010000154.1:0-5795 GCA_041691095.1 Gemmatimonadales bacterium | reverse complement strand
TTCCGGGGTCCGGGTGACCTGGACCGCGGCGCCGGCCTTGAGATCGTAGCGATAAATGTCGGTCTGGCCATCGCGCTGGGAGGTGTAATAGATGCTCTTCCCGTCGGGCGAGAAGAACGGCTGGTTGTCGTACCCGGCTCGGGGGGTGATGTTGACGGCAGGCCCTACGGCGAGGGTATTCCCGCGGTGCGAGAGCGTCATCAGATAGATGTCGGTACCCGGTGGGGCCTGCGCAGCCAGCGATGCGGCAGGAAGCAAACAGAGTATCAGGACCGCTTTCACCGGGCGCCTCCTCGTCTCACGGTATGGTAATCCAGGCCCGCCAGGTCGCTTCGGCGGGGCCGATGGTCAGTTGTTGCTGATTCCTCACCAGCGGCATTCGGAGCAGCAGCGGCTCATCCACCAGCCGCTCGAGCCAGCGCTCCGGAGAGAGCCGAGCCGCTGCCAGCCCCAAGTGCGCAAAGCGGGCCGAGTTGCGATCCATCAGCGCGTCAATGCCGAATTTCTGCACGAAACGCGTGAGCTCACCCTTGGACGCCGCGCGCTCGTTCAGGTCGACAAAATGGACCTTGATTCGGCGCTCGGCAAAGAATCGAAGGGCCGAGCGGGTATCGGCGCTCTTCTTCACGCCGAAGACCTGGACCTCCACGTTTCAACTCCCGGCGACGGTAGCGCGTAATCTAGCGCTGGCTCGCCTGGGCGCGGAGCCATAGATTCACCTTCCATTCATTCTGCCCGGAGACTGGTCATGCGTTTGACCCCGGTGGTGCGCGCGCTTACGCTCGCGGCCGCCCTCCTGCCGCCATTGGTGGCACCGCTGTACGCGCAATCCGATACCTGGGCACTGACCAACGCCCGAATCCAGACGGTGACGAAGGGTGTCATCGACAAGGGTACCATCCTGATTCGCAAAGGCCTTATTGAGGCGGTTGGCCCCGCGGTCGCGATTCCGGCGGACGCTCGAGTCATGGACCTTGCGGGCAAGACGGTGACCCCGGGTCTGATCGATCTCACCTCGTCGCTCGGCCTGGCGGCGCCGGCGGCCGGGGGTGGTGGAGGCGGCGGCGGCGGCGGAGCCCAGGCCGCGCCCAGCGGCCCGCGTGGGCTCGAGCCCGACCGAGACATCGCCCGGGAGCTCAAGGTGGCCCCGGGAGACATCAAGTCCCTTCGGGACGCGGGGATTGCGGTGGTGCTGGTGTCGCCGTCGCGAGGGTTGTTCCGCGGGATGTCGGCGCTGGTTCCCCTCCGGGACAGCGTGGACGATTCCGAGGTCCTGCGCTCCCAGGTCGCCCTGCACATCGGCTACCAGGGCGTCGGGGGAGACTACCCCGGGACTCTCCTCGGAGTGATCGCCTACCAGCGCCAGGCGTTCTATGACGCGCAACGGCAGGGGCTCATCGAAGACCGCTACCGCACCAATCCACGCGGCATCGGGCGGCCGGACCACGATCCCGCGCTGGACGCGCTGGTACCCGTGGTGCGGGGTCAGAAGCCGGCGTTCTTCGACGCCAACAACGAAAATGAAATCCGCCGGGCGGTCCGGCTCGCCAAAGAGTTCAATCTCAAGGCCACGATCGTCGGAGCCACCGAAGGCTTCGAAGCCGTCGATGCGCTGGCGGGCCGCCCGACCGTCGTCTCGATGAACTTCCCGCAGCCGGCCCAGACCACCGGATGGTCCTACCGACTGAGCCAGCGCCGCGAACCCAATGACAGCGCCGCGTCGGCCAAGGAAGCCCAGACCCAGATCGAGGGAAATGCCGGCGCGCTCAACAAGGCCGGAATCAAGATCGCGCTGGCCACTGGAGGCACCCGCCCGGCGGATTTCCTGGCCAACGTGCGCAAGGCGATCGCCGCGGGATTGCCGGCCAGCGTCGCGCTCGAGGCCCTGACCATTCGTCCCGCCGAGCTCGCGGGCGCCGGAGAGATGCTGGGTAGCATCGAGGCGGGCAAGATCGCCAACCTGGTGGTCACCAACGGAGACATTCTCGCCGACTCCGCGCACATCACTACCGTCTTCGTGGACGGCATTCGCTACGAGGTGGCCCCGCCGCCGGCCCGTGCGGCGGGCGGGAGCGGCTCAACTACGGCGGCAGCGCAGATCGGCGGCACCTGGACCATGACGTTGAACTCGCCCCAGGGGCCGCTCGACATCACCATGACCGTAACGCAGACCGGCGCCACGTTCACCGGATCCATGGTGAGCCAGATCGGTACCAATGACATCACCGGCGGAGAGATCGCCGGTCGGGTGGCCACCTGGACAACGGTGGTCAACGTCGGCGGCCAATCCATCACCATCAACTACCGTGGCGAGGTGGACGGCAGCCGGATGACCGGCTCCGCCGAACTCGGCAGCTTCGGGAACGCCACCTTCACCGCGGAGAAGAAGCCATGATGCGGACCGGAATCTTCGTGCTCCCGCTCACGGCGGGCATCCTTGCGGCGCAAACGGGACCTGACACCACCCGGCGGTCCACGATGCCGGTTCTGAAAATGGAGATACCGGCGGCGGGCACGCTGGTCGCGGTCACCAATGCCACGATCATCACGGCCAGTCACGGCACCATCGACAAGGGCACCATCATCATCCGCAACGGCAAGATCGCCGCGCTGGGAAAGGATCTGGCCGTCCCCGCCGGGGCCCAGGTGATCGACGGCACCGGCAAGTACGTCATGCCGGGAATCATCGACGAGCATTCGCACAGCTCGGGTGAGGCCATCAACGAGGGCACCCGGTCGGTCACCGCGCAGGTCCGGATGCAGGATGTACTGCGGGAAGACGACATCAGCCTCTACCGGCAGCTGGCCGGCGGTGTCACCACCATCAACGTGCTGCACGGCTCGGCCAACACCATCGGCGGCCAGAACGCCGTCATGAAATTGCGCTGGGGCCTTCCAGTAGACTCGATGATGTTTGCCGGCGCGCCACCGGGGATCAAGTTCGCGCTCGGCGAGAACGTCCGGCAAACCAATGGCGGCAACGCTCCCGGCCGGCCCCAGCGCTATCCCCGCACCCGCATGGGCGTGGAGGAGCTGCTGCGGGAGTCGTTCACCAGGGCAAAGGAGTATCAGGCCGAGTGGAAGGCGTACGATGACGCCAAGGCGCAGGGGCACAAGGGCACCAAGGACTTCGTCGAGCCGATTCCGCCCCGCAAGGATCTCCAGCTCGACGCCCTGGTCGAAATCCTCGAAGGCAAGCGGCTGGTGCACGCGCACTCCTACCGCTCCGACGAGATCCTGATGCTGCTCAAGGTGGCGAAGGATTTCGGGTTCCGGATTGCCAGCCTGCAGCACGTGCTCGAGGGCTACAAGGTGGCGGACGAAATCGCGGCGGCCGGAACGGGCGCGTCGACGTTCGCCGACAACTGGGCCTACAAGCTCGAAGCATTCGATGCGATACCCTACAACGCAGCGCTGATGGCCGAGCGCGGGGTCAATGTGACCATTAATTCCGATTCGGATGAGCGGGCTCGCCGGCTCTATCAGGAGGCGGCCAAGGCGATGAAGTACGGCGGCGCCTCGGAAGAGACCGCCATCCGCATGATCACGCTCAACGCCGCCATGCAGCTGGGCGTCGACAAAATGACCGGATCGATCGACATCGGCAAAGACGCCGATCTCGCCATCTTCAGCGGCCACCCTTTCGCACCGACCAGCCGAGTCGAGATGACGCTGATCGACGGCCGGGTCTTCTTCGACCGAAACAAGGCGCCGACGCTGGCAAATCTGATTGAGCAGCTCAAGCGCCGCGCCCGTCCTAACACCACCGAAGGTGCCCAATGAACCGGATCCTCCTCGTGGGAGCGGCGCTCGCTGGCGCGGCCGTGCCACTCGGTGCGCAGGCGGCGGCGCGACCACCGGCCGCTCCGTCCCTTTTCGCCATCACCAACACCACCATCGTTCCGGTGAGCGGCCCCCGCGTGGCCGGCGGTACCGTGGTCATTCGCAATGGGAAGATCGAGGCCTCGGGCAGCGGTGTCGCGACACCCTCCGGCGCCACGGTCATCGACGGCACCGGGCTCTTCGTGTATCCCGGGATGATCGACTCTGGCGACCGCATGGGCCTCACTGAAATCGGTTCGGTGCCCGGAGGCCAGGACACCCAGGAGCTCGGCCAGTATAACCCGCACAATGCCGTGCTCTCGGCGGTGAATCCGAGCTCGGTGCATGTTCCGATTACCCGGGCCAACGGGGTCACCAGCGCCATCACCTCCGCGGAAGGCGGGATGATCCAGGGATGGGCGGCGCTGATCGACCTCGCCGGGTGGACGCCCGACGAGATGGCGGAGAATGGTCGGGTCGCGATGGTGATGACCTATCCGAGCGTGCGGAGCGGGGGGCGCCGGGGCCGCGGGCCGAACACCGGTGGCGACCCGGCGGAGGCCCAGAGCCGCCAGGTGCGGGAGCTCTACGACTATCTGCGAGAGGCCCGGGCCTACAACGCCCGGCCTAACCCGGTATCGCAGAACCTCCCGTTTGCCGCGCTAGGCCCGGCGCTGCGCGGCGAGGTGCCAGTGCTTTTCGACGTGCAGACCGAAGGCCAGATTCGCGGGGTGCTGGCGCTGGCCGACACCTTCAGGCTCAAGGTCGTGCTACGTGGCGCCGCCGATTCCTGGATGCTGGCGGACACGCTGGCCGCGCGGAAGATCCCGGTGATCGTCGGCCCGCTGACCGCCACGCCCAATGGAGACGCGCCGTACGACGCGATTTATGCTTATCCCGGTGTCCTGGCCAAGGCAGGGGTCCTGATCGCCTTTCAGACCAACGATTCGGGCGAAGGCGACGCCCGGAATCTTCCCTACAATGCGGCGCTCGCCACCGCATACGGGCTCGATCCGGAGGAAGCGCTCCGTGCCGTCACCATCAATCCCGCCCGCATCTGGGGCGTCGCGGACCGGCTCGGCAGCATCGAGCCGGGTAAGGTGGCCAATCTGTTCCTGACCACCGGAGATCCGCTGGATGTCCGGAGCCAGGTCCGCGAGGTATTCATTCGCGGCCAGCGGATGCCCTGGGATGACCGCCACACGACCGAGTACCAGAAGTACCGGAATCGGCCCAAGCCGTAGGAGGATCCGTTGAGGACAGCCCGAACGGTGAGGAAGATGAAGGCGGCGGCGCTCCTGTTCGTGATCAGCGGAGCGCCGCTGCTCGCGCAGCCGGCCCACCGGCTGAGCGGTCACTGGAACGGCACCATCCAGCTTCCAGGACAGGTGCTGCCCTTCGACGTGGACTTCCGGGAACAGTCGGGTGCCTGGACGGGAGACATTTCCAGTCCTCACCAGAACATCAAGGACCTGGAGCTGAGCAGGGTCGCCGCCCGCCTCGACTCGGTCTGGTTCACCACCAACTCCATTCCCGGTGTCCCCACCTTTGCCGGTGCTTTTTCGCTGGATGGGCGAATCATTGCAGGGAGAATGACCCAGCATGGTGGGCTGTTTCCCTTCGAGCTCCAACGGGAGTCGTCTCCCGAGGCGCCCCAGGGCATGCCTCCCGCGCCGCCGTCAGCGTGGCGCGGCCTCATCGGAGAGTACGGCTCGGATTCCCTGACGCGGGTGATGATCCTGGAACAGGATGGCCGCCTGATCGCGCGATTCGATTCGACCAACTCGCGGCGGCTGGAGGAAACCACCGGTGGAATGTTTCGCCTGGACCGGGGGCCGAGCGCCGCCACGGTCCACTTTCGCATGGGGCCACAGGGCCGCGCCAGCGCCATCGTGCTGGGAGATACGGTAGTACATCGCCGAGCCATCGGCCCAGAGGACGGATCGGTGTTCCGGGTCAAACCGATGCGGGCG
>JBEPVJ010000153.1:0-5804 GCA_041691095.1 Gemmatimonadales bacterium | reverse complement strand
GAAGTAGCCTTCCTCGAACCGGGAAATCCACGCATCCACCCGGGCCTGCGACTCGGTAAGGGACATCAGGTATTCCCGAATGCGGCGATGATTGCCTTGCAGAAATGCGGAAGGTCGGCCGGTGTGCGGCTGGTGATCATGTTCCCATCCACCACGACTGGGCTGTTCTCCCAGAGCATACCGGCGTTGACCAGGTCGTCCCTGATCGCGTCGACGCTGGTGCCTCGCCGGCCCTTCACGATGCCGGCCGAGATCGGTACCCAGCCTGCGTGACAGATGAACGCCACCGGCTTGTTGGCTGAAAAAATCTCTCTGGTGATGGCCAGTACCCGGGGATAGCGGCGCAGCTTGTCCGGCGCGAATCCTCCGGGGATCACCAGCGCGTCGAAGCTCGCTGCGTCTATCTCATCCATCGTGGTATCGGGAGTGACCGGGTAGCCGTGCTTGCCCAGGTAGGTCTTCTCTCCCAGGCCGGCCACGACGCAGGTGGCGCCTTCCTCCTCGAGGCGGATCTTGGGGTACCAGAGCTCGAGGTCCTCGTACAGGGCCGCGGCGAAGAAGAGGATGCGCTTGTTTGCAAGCATGGGATAGGAAGGTAGGAGTTAAGGGGCGATCGGGTGCCGGCCCCAAGTATACTTCGACTGTCCGGAGTCGGTACGCTCCCCAACTCCCATCTCCCAACTCCTGTCTCCTAACATGCGCCCACGCGACAAGATTCTCACCAATCTGGAAACCATCTACCGGGAGTCGTTCGACCGCGCCAAGGAGGACACCGACCAGCGACGGATGGCCGATCTCGAGAACTCCTACATCCGCGACCAGCTGATGCTCGAGATTCTGCTGGATATTCGGGACCTCTTCGCTGTGGCGCCCGCGGCGGCCGTCAAAGGGACCAGCGCCATCGAAAAGCTGGAGGCGCTGCGGAGGCTCGCCGGACGCTGAAACCGGTGCCACCCCCCCAGCGTCGGGAGAGTATGCCTCTCGCGCGCTGGATGCTTTCCCTCGGCCTGGTCCTCTGGCCCGCGTGTAGTCTGGGCAACACGGATCCGGCTCCGGATGTCGACCCCGATCCTGCGGCCACCACGCGTATCCTCTTCGTCGGCAACAGTCTTACGTACGTCAACGATCTGCCGGGCATGGTCAAGGCGCTGGCCGATTCGGCGCATCTTCCCACCGTGCAGGCCGCTCAGGTAGCCAATCCCGACTTCTCACTGGAAGATCACTGGAATGACGGACAGGCCAAAACCGTCATCTCCAAGGGGGGATGGACATACGTGGTCATGCAGCAGGGACCCTCGGCGGTGCTCGCCAACCGAGCCAACCTGCGCGAGTGGGTGGCCACGTTCTCTCAGCTGATCCGGAGCAAGGGGGGCGTACCAGCCCTCTATCAGATCTGGCCTCAGCAGGTCGACATCGCCGATTTCGACGCGTCCAGCGAATCGTATCGACTCGCCGCTCAGGACGTTGGTGGAGTCTTCCTCCAGGCGGGCAACGCGTGGCGCGGGGCTTGGGCCCGGGATCCTTCGCTGGTGCTCTACGCACCCGACGGCCTCCATGCTGCTGTTGAAGGAACCTATGTGGCCGCCTTGACCATTTTTGGAGGATTGTTCCATCGTTCGGTAGTCGGGGCGCCGAGGGGCCTGACCGTCACCGGAGGCTCGTTCCAGATTTCAGCCGCCCACGCGCTCCTTCTTCAGCAGGCCGCCGATGAAGCGAACGCGTCCCTGATTTCCCCTTGATTGCTGGCCGCTCCCCTGCTGTGACGCTACGTTTGGCCATGCGCCGAATCCTTCCAATCGTCCTGTTGAGCCACATCGTTTCCTGTACTACCGGTCCCAAGGCGGATCTCGTGGTCTACGGCCGGGTTTGGACCGGAGACTCCGCGCGCCCTTGGGCGACTGCGGTGGCAACCCGGGGTGACACGATTCTCGCCGTAGGAGACAGCGCCGAGATAGCGCGCCTGGTAGGATCCGCCACGCGAACCCTCGGGGCCCCTGACGCCTTCGTGACTCCTGGCTTCATGGATGATCACGTGCATCTTTTTTCCGGCGGATTCCAGCTGGCCAGCGTGGATCTTCGCGATGCAGCTACTCCTGAGGAATTCACCCGGCGCATCAAGGCGTTCGCCGCCACCCAGAAGGCGGGAGACTGGATCACCGGGGGCGACTGGGATCACGAGAAGTTCCCCGGAAGCCCGCTTCCCGACCGGACCTGGATCGACTCCGTCACGCCCGACAACCCGGTTTTTGTAAACCGGCTCGATGGCCACATGGCGCTGGCGAATTCGCTGGCGCTCAAGGCGGCCGGCATGGACCGCACCGCCAGGGATATCGCCGGGGGGACGATCGTTCGCCGCAAGGACGGGGAGCTGAGCGGGGTACTCAAGGACGAGGCGACCAATCCGGTCTATGCGGTCATTCCCGGGTCCTCGCCGTCGCAGCTCGATTCGGCCCTTGCCCGCGCGATGCATCACGCCGCGTCGCTCGGCGTGACCGCGGTCGCCAGCGTCAGCACCAACTGGAACGAGATCGCGGCGCTCCGGCGGGCCCGCCAGCGGGGAGCACTCACCCTGCGGGTCGCGAACTACATCCTGCTGGCGGACTGGCGCTCGGCGGCCGATACGCTCCGAGCCGATGGACCGGGAGACGACTGGATCAGGGTGGCCGGCGTCAAGGGATTTGTAGACGGCTCGCTCGGCTCGACCACGGCCCTCATGTTCGAGCCGTACAAGGATGAGCCGAAGACGCGGGGGTTGTTCGTCACGCCGGAGGATTCCTTGCGTCGCTGGATCGGCGCCGCCGATTCTGCCGGTCTGCAGGTTGCGGTTCACGCCATCGGCGACCGTGCCAATGCGCTGCTGCTGGACATTTACGACAGTGTGGCCAAGGCCCATGGACCGCGCGATCGCCGGTTCCGAATCGAGCACGCCCAGCATCTGCGCGCTGCCGACATCCCCCGCTTCGCTGCGCTCGGGGTCATCGCCTCGATGCAGCCCTATCATGAGGCGGATGACGGCCGGTGGGCCGCCAAACGAATTCGACCCGACCTCATCCGGACCACGTACGCCTTCGGCTCGTTGCTTGCCGCGCGGGCTCGCCTGGCCTTCGGCTCCGACTGGACGGTGGCGCCGCTCGATCCCCTGGTCGGTATGGTGGCAGCTGTCACCCGGCAGACTCTCGATGGCAGGAACCCCGAGGGCTGGGTGCCCGAAGAGAAAATCAGTCTCGAGCAGGCGCTCACGGCCTACACGACTACCAACGCCTACGGCGTGTTTGCCGACGGAGACCGGGGCATGCTCCGGACCGGCTACCGGGCCGATCTGGTGGTATTCGACCGCGACCTCACCCGGATTCCGCCGGCGAGTATCGGGCAGGCAAAGGTTAAGACCACCGTAGTCGGGGGTAAGGTGGTCTTCGAGCAGTAATCGGGCGTCCCGCTCGCGCCCTTTGCCGAGCCCGCTTAAATTTTGTCCATGGCGACCCGACCTGCCCCGACGACTAAGACCCGCCCGAGCGCCAAGCTGGAAAAATCCGATCTGCTCGACATGTTCCGGCTCATGCTGCTCTCCCGTCGCATTGACGACAAGGAGATTCAGCTCAAGCGCCAGAACAAGATTTTCTTCCAGATCTCGGGCGCCGGACACGAAGCGGTGCTGGTCGCCGCGTCCCGAATCTTCCGTCCCGCCTACGACTGGTTCTACACCTACTATCGCGATCGGGCCCTCTGCCTCGGCTTGGGCATGACCGCCACTGAGCAGTTGCTCTCGGCGGTCGGCGCCGCGGACGACCCCAACTCCGGCGGGCGCCAGATGCCCTCGCATTGGGGGCACAAGGATCTCAACATCGTCTCCGCGTCGAGTCCCACCGGCACCCAGTTTCTCCAGGCGGTTGGCGCAGCGGAAGCGTGGCTTCGGTACTCGCAGAACGATACGATTCCCGATCGCCAGGAAAAGATGAAGGGCGATGAGGTCGTCTTCGTCTCAGCCGGAGACGGTACCACCAGCGAGGGAGAATTCTGGGAGTCGCTCAGCAGCGCCTGTAATCTGAAGCTGCCCATCGTCTATCTGATCGAAGACAATGGCTATGCGATCTCGGTGCCGGTCGAGGTGAATACTCCCGGCGGCTCGATCTCGAAGCTGGTAACCGGATTTCCCGGCCTCCTGATTCTCGAGGTGGACGGGTGTGACCCGCTTGCGTCCTACGACGTGCTGAGCAAGGCGGTGGACTATGCCAGGGCCCGCAAGGGGCCGGCGCTGGTGCACGCCAAGGTCATTCGGCCGTATAGCCACTCGCTCTCGGACGAGGAAACCCACTACCGTCCCACCTCCGAGCGCGACAGCGATGCCGCCCGCGATCCGGTCATCCAGTTTCCCAGGTACCTGGTTGCCGAGGGCGTCGCGACCGAAGGAGAGATCGAGCGGATCAGGCAGGAGGTCGAAGAGGAGGTGGCCATCGCCACCGAAACCGCGCTGGCATCGCCGCAGCCGGCCACCTCCACGGTCTACGACTACGTCTATTCTCCCGATGTTGACCCGACTTCCGAACAGTTCGACACCGAAGATGATCCTCATTTCGTGGGCGATCCGACCACGATGGTGGACTTGCTGAACGTATGCATGAAGGATGAGATGACGCGGGATCCGCGCATCCTCGTCTTCGGTGAGGACGTGGCGGATGTAAGCCGTGAAGAGCACCTCGGCCAGGTGAAGGGGAAGGGCGGGGTCTTCAAGGTGACCTGGGGACTCCAGAAGCAGTTCGGAGGCACCCGGGTTTATAACTCGCCGCTCGCCGAGGCCAATATCGTCGGCCGCGCCATCGGGCTCGCCACGCGAGGGCTGAAGCCGGTGGTGGAGATCCAGTTCTTCGACTACATCTGGCCGGCGTACATGCAGATCCGGGACGAGCTCTCGATTCTGCGCTGGCGGTCCAACAATACTTTTGCGGCCCCGGTGGTGATCCGGGTGACCTACGGCGGATACCTCAAGGGTGGAGCGCCGTACCACTCGCAGACCGGCGCCGCGATTTTCACCGGCGTACCCGGACTCCGGGTGATCTGCCCCGCCACCGCCCTTGACGCCAACGGCCTTCTCCGCACCGCGATTCGCTGCGAAGATCCCGTCATTTTCCTTGAGCACAAGCACCTCTATCGCCAGACCTACAACAAAGCGCCGAATCCCGGTCCGAACTTCATGATTCCGTTCGGGAAAGCAAAGGTCGTGCGGGAAGGGGCCGATCTGACGGTCGTCACCTACGGCGCGACCGTCCAGCGCTCTCTCGTCGCCGCCAAGGAGCTGGAGGAGCGGACCGGTGCCTCGATCGAGATCATCGACCTTCGCTCGCTTTCCCCGGTGGATTGGGACACGGTCTACACTTCGGTTCGGAAGACCAGTCGCGTGCTGGTGGTATACGAAGACTCTCTCTCGTGGGGATACGGCGCGGAGATCGCTGCCCGGATCGCCGATGAGGCGTTCAGCTGGCTGGACGCGCCGGTCAAGCGCGTGGCAGCCACCGACACCTTCGTCGCGTACGCGCCCGAGCTGGAAGATGTGATCCTGCCGCAAGCCGAGAGCATCGGCCGGGCCATGGAAGAGTTGCTCCGCTTCTAGTCGTCGTCGGGCTTGCCGGGGACTGCGTTACCCCTGATCCTGAGCGTGCCTCTGGCCGAATCGAGAGTCACGGTGAGAAGAGTGAGGCCGGTCCTGGCCGGTCCAGCTAACAGAGAACCATCGGCGGCGAATAGGGCGCCGTGTTTCGGGCAGCGCCATCGCTCGCCATTGGGGTCGATCGTGGTCTGCTGGTGCGGGC
>JBEPVJ010000152.1:0-5807 GCA_041691095.1 Gemmatimonadales bacterium | reverse complement strand
GTACATGATGCGGGCCAGCGCGATGCGCTGCCACTCCCCGCCCGATAGATCGTGTCCTCCCTCGAAGAGCCGGCCCACCTTGGAGTCGAGCCCCTTGGGCATCTTCTTCACCAGCCACTCGCTCCGGGAATCCCGGAGCGCCTCCATAACCCGCTCGTCATCGGCCGCGCCACCGGGCCGGCCCATGGTGACGTTCTCCCGCACCGACAGCTCGTAGCTGGCATAGTCCTGGAAGAGCACCCCGATTCGGCTCCGCAGGACTTCGGGATCCACCTCGCGCAGATCCACGCCGCCCACCCGTACCGAACCTTGGTCGGGGTCGTAGAAACGGAGCAGCAGCTTGACGAGGGTACTTTTTCCGGCGCCGTTCTCTCCCACCAGCGCCAGCAACTCGCCTTGGTTGATCGTGAGGCTCAGACCCGCCACGGCCGGCTCGGTCCCGCCGGGATACTGGAAGGAGACATCGTCGAACACGATCGACTCGATCGACCCGCTGGGGAGCGCGTGCGGGGCCGGAGGCGAAGCAACCAGTGGCTCGATCGAGAGGAAGGAGAAATAGTCGTCCAGGAACGTGGTGTGCTGGTCTACGGCGACGAAGGTGCTGGAGATCTGGCCCAGCGTCGCCGAGACCGAAGAGAAGGCGCCGATCACCAGCACCACGCCCCCGGGGCCGATCGAGCCGCTCACCCCGTGCATGGCGACGAAGACGTACGCCAGCGCAAGCGTGGTGCCGGTGAGGAGCCCGGTCATGAGCGAGATGCGGGTGCCCGAGGCGTACATCAGCTCCCGCTGCCGGTACAGGCCTTCGGAGAGATCCTTGTGCCGGCCCAGGAGATAGTCCGCCAGGACGTAGGCCCGGATCTCCTTGGTGTTGCGGGGCTGGACCAGGAGATCGCCGAGGTACTCGCGCTCCCGTTCTTCGGGCGTCTCCTTGTAGAAAAACTCATAGAGCTTGGAATTCACCTGGCGCTCGAGCAGGATCGACATGCCGGCGGCCGCCAGGGCCAGCACCACCAGGAGCCAGTGCAGGCTGGCGAGCAGGGTCGCCATCAGCACGATGGTCACGATGTTGCCCGATAAGCCCAGTACCGACCACGTCAGGTCACCCGGCCGCCAGGACACATCCCGCTTGGCCCGCGCCAGCCGGTCGTGCCAGTCGGAATTGTCGAAGTGCCCCATGTCCACCTTCGACGCCTTGGTCAGCAGGCGCCGCTCCGCCTCGAGCTGCACTCGGCGGACGAAGAGGTTTCTCCCATAGCCCATGTAGGCGCCGATGGCCCGCTGCACCCCAACGGTGATCCAGAGCCCGGCGAGCACGGGGAACAGCGTGTTGAACTGGATGGCGTGCACCCGCGCATCGGCGATGCGATTCACCAGCACCGCACCGAGATACACGGCGATCGGTGGCATGGTGGCGCTGAGGATGCCCAGCAGCGAATAGCGGATCAGCGCCTTCGGCGAGGCCGCCCAGGCCAGGGCCAGGCCCTGGCGCAGGTTTTTCCGGACCCGCTGCGCGCGGCTCCCGGACTTCGGGTTGGTCGTCTCGCTCATCGAGCTCATCGCGTCTGAAGCAGGGCATCCACCTCGGCGTCGCCCAAGGCGGCGGCGGTGCGAATGTCGCTGGTTGCGAGCGCGGGATGAGCCGCCAAAACCTGCTCGGCGTTTCCCAGAACGCCAAACCACAGGGCGGCCCGAAGAAACTCGGTCCGCCGATCGGCGCTCACTTCATCCGATTTGCCTCCAGCTTCCATAGATCCCGTTGCCAGGTCTTGCCACCGTCGTCGCTGCCGTCGGCCCGCCGCAGAAAATGATCGGCTGTGATCGCGTAGTATCTAATCCGCGTGATGAAATCGCCATAGTGCTGGACCAGCAGCCGGTCGTTGCCGCTGGTCCAGGCGATTCCCGGCTCGAACGACCCCTCGCCCGGCACCACACCGACAATCTCCCAGAGCTGGCGACGGGGATTCCAGGCCCGGTATGTGAGCGTGACGCGGCGAGGAGCGCCCGGGGGCGGATCCACCGCCCACTCGTCCTCGACCAGCAGCCCGTCGTGGCTTTTCCAGGTCTTCCAGGTTCCCGGACGAGGAGGATTGTAGCTGCCGTCTTGTTTCCTGGTCTGAAAGCGGAAGCTCCATTCGCCGATCAGATAGTCGAATGCATCCAGCGCCGCGGTCCCCGGATGATCGGCGTCGAAGCTGGCGCCCAGCGTGTCAGGTACCGGGACATCTGTCGACTGGGCGCCTGCCCGCGATCCGGCAACGGCCACCAGCGCCGCCAGCGCACAGCCGGCGCGACGATAGGACAATTTCATGCCTGGGCTCTCCCGAGTATGCGGTTCAGATGTAGCGGAGCCATGGACTCTTGTTCCGGGCTTTCACTCCCACGAACCAGCGGCACGCGAAGTACAGGATCACCACGGCAACCGCCCAGACCAGGTAGAGCAAGGGCAGGGGCCAGGTGTACCCATCTGGGGGCGCGGGATTCATCATCGGATGATTGGTGAACAGCCATGGATCGACAGTCCCGGTTCGCAGCAAGGACACCAGCAGGGCCATTGCGTGGATCAGGGGGATGTGCAGGACATAGAAGAAGAAGGGAACCCGGCCCAGGGTGATGAGGGCACTCGCGATTCTTCCCCGCGCGCCTTCGAGTACCGGCAGCACGAGGAGCATCGGGCCCAGCGTCATCAGGAGAAAGAGCAGCGACGCCGGATACTTATTGGTGCTGAGAAACCGGAGCAGCGCCGGCATTCGCGTCGGCGGGCCGCCGCTCCAGGGCCGCGGATCCCCGTACAGGTTGAAGCCCCGCAGGACCAGAAACGCCACGACCGCGGCTCCGCCCAGCCGGAGACAGGCTTGTCGCCGCTGCCCGACCGGCAGCTCCATAACCATCCCGAACCCGTAACCCGCTGCCATGACACCGATCCACGGCACGATCGAGTAGAGCACCGCCAGAGTGGGGCCGCCGCTCCCGAGCTCCAGCGGTCCACCGAAGTAGAGTATCTGCGCGAGCCATCCCGCTCCCATTCGATGCAGCAGACCGCCAACGGCAGACATGATCAGGTTGTGGCCCAGGATCATGGCGACCCCGAAGATCCCCACGACCCGGGTGGGCAGGCGCACCAGCAGCGCCATCAGGATCATGCACCACCCGATCGCCCAGATGACTCCCGCCAGCAGATAGTGGGCGTAGTCCAGGTTGAAGGTCCAACCCAGCCGGAGGAGAGTGAGCTCGAGAAATACCAGCCATGCGCCGCGGATGACCAGGTACTTCGCCACCGCTGCCGGCCCGCCATGGGACCGTCCGTAGAGGTAGGCTCCGGTTCCCGCGAGGAAAATGAAAATCGGCGCGCAGAAATGGGTCACCCACCTGGTGAAAAACACGGCGGGGTCGGGACCGCCCGGTGGCACCCCGGAGAAAACCCGGACGTGGTCGATCGCCATCAGCACCATGACGGCCCCCCGCACGATGTCGAGGGATACGATGCGCGAGACGGGCTGGGGGGCGGTACTGTCGGCGGTGGCCATGCGGTTCGCTCCGGGTCAGCGGGTCGGCCTCGGTAACAGTACGTCCAAGGTTGCGGCGGTACTTCAACGGCGGGGGTGCGAAGGGTGGGAATCCGCCAACGGTCGTGGCCGGACGACGAGCGGTGGTGGGAGTGCAGCGAGCGGCGAACGGCCGGGCGAATTCGCTCAGCGCTGGAGGGCACGCAGCGACGATGCCAGCTGTTCGCGCCGCCGCCGGCTCACCGGTACCTCGGCTCCATTCATCAGCACCGCGAACGAATCGCCCTCCGTTCCCGAGTGGATCTCGCGGATCCGGTCCAGTCGCACCAATGCCGACCGGTGTACCCGGGCGAATTCCGCCGGGTCGAGCCGCTTCTCCAGCGAGGCGAGCGATTCGCGGACCAGGTGGCGTTGCCCGCCGGCGTGAATCCCCGCGTAATAGTCCCGGGCTTCGATCCAGTCTATTTCCGCCGGATCGAGAAAGACCTGGCCGGTGGCGGTGGGGATCGCGATGCGGGGCCCGTGTCCATCCTGGCGGGCGGGGGCATTTTCGCCCCCAGGGGCGCGGCGAACGTCATCGGCGGCAAGGAGTGCCGCGAGGCGCCCCGCCAGCGCGCCTGCCTCGGTGAGCTTCATTCGCTCGCGGACCCGGCGAATGGTGCGATCGAAGCGGACCTGGGAGAGCGGCTTGACCAGGTAGTCGAGGGCCTGGGCCTCGAAGGCCCGCACCGCGAACTCATCGAAAGCGGTGACGAAGATGAGGAACGGCATCGGCTTTGCTTCACGGGCCCGCACAACCCCGAAGCCGTCGAGGCCGGGCATCTGCACGTCGAGGAAAACCAGATCGGGCGCGCACCCGTCGAAGGCCCTGAGTGCTTCCCGCCCGTTGCGGCACTCCCCGACAACGACGATGTCGGGATGCGCCACGAGCAGCTGTCGCACCCCGCGCCGGGCCAGCGGCTCGTCGTCGACGATCAGCGCGCGGATCTCACCCATCGACCGCTCCGGGAGGTGACGCCGCGGATTCATGGTAGGGCAGGCGCACGCTGGCGACCACGCCTCCGGCAGGGAGATCGGCCAGGGTCAGGCGAGCCCGATCGCCGTACATGGTGGCCAGCCGCTCTCGCGTGTTGGCCAGCCCGAGACCGGCGCGGCCTGCCGGAGGAGGTCCCATGCCCGGGCCGTCATTCTCCACCTCGAGCACCAGGTCCGCGCCTTCGCGTCGCGCCGAAATCATCACCGCACCTCCCTCGGTTCGCTTGGCCACTCCATGCCGAAGCGCGTTTTCCACCAGAGGCTGCAGCACGAAGCTCGGCACCGCGGCGCGCATCAGGCCGGGATTGATGGCGAAGGTCACACGGAGCCGGTCGGAAAACCTCACCTGCTCGATGGCGAGGTACCGCTCCAGAAATCCGATCTCCTCGACGAGGGGAATCTCGGGAGAGCGGTCGGTCTGCAGCGCCTGGCGCAGCACATCACCCAGCTGCTCGAGCATACGCGACGCGGTCGCGGTGTCCTGGTCCCGAACCAGCACGGTAATGGCGTTGAGGCTGTTGAAGAGAAAATGCGGGTTGAGCTGCGAACGCAACGCCCCCAGCCGTGCTTCGGCCAGCTGGGAGGACAGCTGCGCCGCGTGCACCTCGCGCTCCCGCGCCTCGGCATAGTATACGGTGGCGTGCTCGACGCCCAATACCGCGAAATACACCGCGACGCCGAAGGGCAGGGTAATAAGGAACCAGCCGGCCATCGAGATGAGCGGGCTCGGGCCCATCGGTGGGAGGCCGAGGAGCCGCCGGTAGAGCAGCCCGCCCCCGGCCCACAGTACGCAGAGCAGCAGTGCGGCCGCGAAGTGAATCGGGACGGTGCGGGCGAGGCTGCCCCGGCGCAGGGGTAAGGCCATCGACAACAGGAAGACGAACGGTGTCAACGCGCCGTAGAGCAGCCAGTCCCCGCCTTCCCAGAGCAGATCCTTGGGGCCGGTGGCCCCCCGCCAGCCCATGCGGCTCTGGAGATACGCGGCGATGGCCGCCAGGATAGCCGGACCCAGCCATGCGGCGGAAATGAGCACCCAGGGCTGCAGAGCTCGAGCCTTGCGGGGGTCGTCCATGATCCGAACTTAGAGCGCGGTGGGAACCGCTGCCACCGGTCCTCCCTGGTCCGGGACGCCCGCTGGTCCCCGGCTCAGGCCGGTTCGTCCGCTCCGGGTTTGCCATCGGCCTCGGCGCGGATAGACTCTCACCCATGCATCTCGAGACCCAGGAGACCGGACGCGAAGGATGGACTCAGCTTCGGGTGACGGGC
>JBEPVJ010000151.1:0-5809 GCA_041691095.1 Gemmatimonadales bacterium | reverse complement strand
ACAGCCGCATCACCGTCGAGCAGGTGGTTCGCCGCCGGGTCAGCCGGGTTACAGTAAGGCCGCTCGGCTTGGCGCCGGCTTCACCTCCAGCCGGGAAGTCCGCATCATGATCTGGCCATTGGTGCTGCTGGGTCTCTTCCTGACCCTGTTCGGCGCAACGGCGGCGGCGGCGCTCATCACGTCGAGCCGGGCGACACTCGCCGAAGTCGTGGCACGGAGGCTTCGCGGCGGCAATGATTCGCTGGCGTGGCTGCCACCGCTCGAGCTCGACCTCGCTGCCGCGTCAGTCACTACCCCCCTGGGCATCACCCTGCTTGGCGCCGTCTTCCCGAGCATGTTCAACGGGGCCACGCTGCTTCGTCTGGGACTGCTGCTCATCCTGCTGGCCATCCCCGCCATCCTGCTGAGCGGCTATGTGCTCCCGCGCTTTCTCACCCATCGGCGGGCCGCGCGCGTCGCCGCACGAGTCCGACCGGTGCTTCGACCCTGGACCGCGATTCTCCGGCCTATTCTTCCGGCTCCTCCGCTGCATCCCGAGGCCCACATCACCGGCCTCTGGCGCGAGCGCGCCGAGGGCGGAAGCGGGCTCGACGACGCGCTACTGCGGGTCGGCGGTGTGATCAGCTTTTCCCAGCGGTCGGTCCGCGAGCTGATGACGCCGCGCACCGACCTGGTCGCCATTCCGGAAGAGTCGTCCGTCGAAGAAGTGCGGGCCGCGTTTGTGCAGAGCGGATATAGCCGCCTCCCGATTTACCGGGGAACGCTCGACGAGATGGTCGGGATGGTGCACTCCTTTGACCTCTTCCGCCTCAAGCCCGGCGACCCGGTGCCGGTGCGCCCCGTGGCGGTCGCGCCGGTGAGCCGACTCTGCGGAGACGTGCTGGTGGACATGCAGCGTGAGCGCCGCCACCTGGCCATCGTCCTAGACGAATTCGGCGGAACGCTCGGCATCGTGACCCTCGAGGATCTGCTCGAAGCGATGGTTGGAGAGATCCTCGATGAGGGGGAGGCTGCCCCCGAAGCAGCCGGCGATCCCGGGTTGCTCGAAGTGGATGGCGCCGCACCGGTGTCTCAGATTGAAGAACGATTCGGCGTTCAGCTCCCCAAGGGACAGGCTTCGACTCTCGGCGGGCGGCTGGTTGAGCTGGCCGGCCGATTTCCCGCGGCCGGAGAGCGATTCCTGATTCGCGGCCTGGAGCTCGACGTCCTGCTCGCCTCTTCGACTCGGGTGGAGCGGTTGCTGGTACGGCGCGGCGCCCCGGGCACGACCCCGCTGGAAAAAGCGCCATGAGCCGCCGGCGACACCTCGCACCCGACAAGATGATCGCCCTGCTGCGGGACGGGAACGTCAGCGAATTCTTCGGGCGAGCCCGCCTGCTCGAGGCCGCGGACCTCGCCGACGTGCTGGCGCTCGCCGATGACGACGAGCGCGTCGAGATCGCAAAGCTGCTTCCGCCGGAGCTCACCGGCGAGGCTCTCACCGAGATGCCCGAGACCGAGCACGCCGAGGAAACGCTGGCCGCACTTACCTCGGAGCAGGCGGCCGAGATCGTCGGCGAGATGCCCGACGATGACGCGGCGGATCTTCTGGGCGAGCTGGAGCCGGAGCAGCAGCGGCGGATTCTCTCGGCCGTGGATGCGCCCGAGCGCGAGGACGTCGAACGCCTCCTTGAATATGACGAGGAAAGTGCCGGCGGCCTGATGACCGGCGCGATGGTCACGGTCAGCGAACAAGCCACCGTGCGGGAAGCCTTGGAGAGCATCCGGCGACAGGCCGAGGAGGTGGAGGATTTTACCGAGACGTACGTGGTGGGGACCGACGGCCGCCTGGCCGGGATCCTCGGCTTCAAGCGACTGGTGATTGCGGCTCCCGATCGCACCGTCCGGGAGCTGATGGAAGAGCCCGATGTGACGGTCGGGCCGGAAATGGACCAGGAAGAGGTGGCCCGCCTCATGGCGCGTTACAACATCCCCAGCATTCCTGTCGTGGACCGCGACGGACGGCTGCTGGGGCGGATTACCTTCGACGACGTGTCGGACGTCGTCGAGCAGGAAGCCACCGAAGACCTGCTCCGTTTCGGCGGCGTATCGGCGGAAGAAGACCTTGGCGCTCGGTGGTTCGAGGCAGTTAAGACCCGGTTGCCATGGCTGGTCGTCAATCTGCTCACGGCGTTCGTCGCGGCGTCGGTGGTCGGTTTCTTCAGCAATGTCGTGCGGGCACTTCCTGCGCTGGCCGCCTGGATGACGATCATCTCGGGAATGGGGGGCAACGCCGGGACTCAGTCGCTCGCCGTGACGGTCCGGCGTCTGGCGCTGGGGCTCATTCCATCCAGCGCCTTCGCCCAGGTCATCGGGAAGGAGGTCATGGTGGGGCTGGCCTGCGGCGTGGCCAACGGCGTCCTCACCGCACTGGTGGCGCTGGCCTTCCATCAGCCGCCCATGCTGGGCGTCGTAATCTGCATGGCGATGGTCGGCAATCTCTTCGTTGCCGGGTTTGCCGGGGCATTCATCCCGCTGGTGCTCGAGCGGTTCAAGATCGACCCGGCCATCGCCTCTTCGGTATTCGTCACCACCTTCACCGACGTGTGCGGCTTCGCCCTGCTCCTTGGGCTCAGCGGGTGGCTGCTGCTCTAGCGGGTTACTTCTCGCCGATGGCGATCAGGGCCCGCTTGCGCTCATGGTCCGACGACAGGTGCCCCGCCGCACGCAGATAGGCTGGACGCACCGCCTCGACGATCTGCCCGGTTCCCGCCGCTGCCACCAGGACCGCGCCAAGATCGCTGTCACTGTCGATCGCCGAGGCGGTGTCGAGCAAATCCCCAAGCAGGGCAGTCGAGAGCCGATTCTGCCCGAGAACGGCAATCAGCACTCTCCGCAAATCGTTGGAGGCGTCGATGCCCCGGGCCGCCCTGAAGAAGGCGCCGCGGGTGGCATCGGTCAGCAGGCCGCGCCCGACGAAGTCGATCAACACCCGGGAGCGGTCGTTGCTGCTCCCGATCCCGCCCGCCGCATCGGCCGCCGTACCCGCGCACGCCGCGGTCAGCGCCGCCGCGTCCTGAAGCGCCATCAGGGCGCGCGCCTTGTCGTTGTCCGAGTCGATGCTCGCGGCGGCGTGCAGGTAGCCTCCGCACCGCTCGCTCACCGAAGCGGAGCTCTGGATGCTCGCCATCAGCAGGTTGGTGAGGTCGTTGCTGGATTGGATCGTCGCCGCCACGGTGTACAGACGCCCGAGACTCGCCTCGCTCAAGCTGCCGTGCTGGGCGTAGGCGGTGAGTACCCGGCCCTTTTCGTAGTCGGAATCGATCCCCGAGGCCGCGTCGAAATAGAGCGCACTCAGGTCACGACCCGGGGGAGCCGTCCGGGTTACCGACTGCAGCACCCGGCTTCGCTCGTAGGCCGATCCGATGGTCGTGGCCGCAGTGAGTGCGGTCTCGGTAGAGGCCGCATCGAGTCCGGCGTCGCTGATGGTCACCAGCGCACGGGCCTTCTCGTAATCGGAATCGATGCCCCGGGCCACCGTCAGGAAGCTGGTACGAATCCCCGGGTCTCCCAGCAGCTTGGCCGGCACCGCGGACAGGACCCGTCCTTTGTCGTAGTCGGAGTCCAGGTGGGCGCCAGCGTGATCGAGGAGTGCCCGGATGTCGGCGGCGTTGTTGCGAGCGGCGATGCCCGCGAGGTAGTAGCGGCCCCGCCCATAGTCGGACCGGATGGCGGCAATCTCGTCGAGCAGACCCGACATTCCCTGTGCCTTCAGGATCCGGCCGGCCCGCTCTTCGGCCTGGTAGCCGCTCTGGCGGATATAGTCCAGGATCATCCCGGCGAGCCATCGGCTGGTGGCATCATCAATCGGTCTCGACTCCCGATCCACGGTGAAGCTCCTGGTCAGCGAGCCTCCATTGCCCCGTACCTGATACACTCGCTCAACCCGGTCGTCGACCTCGGTCACTGTGAATTGGCCGGAGCTCTTGAAGCTCGTGACGTCGGACTCATCTGCGGTGAAGGCCGGCTCGCCTACCACGTGAATCACCACCGAGCAGTCGGATCCAGTCCACACGACGTAGGCGTTCCCCTTGCCGTCATCGGCGGAGCCCATCCCGGTGATACTCATGACAGAGTTCACGTGAACGGTTCGGTGCGATCCGCCTTTCGAATAGGAGCAGCTGCCCTCGCGGTGCTCACCGGGAATCGGGAAACCGATAGTGGAGCGCTCGAGGCCCGGCTCGCTGCTGTGGAGGTGCGGTGCCTGGGTCGGGGAGACGAACTTCGAAGGCGAAGAGTCGAGGGCAGTCCGGAAGGGCGTGGTCTGTGTCCAGCATGCGGGCGAGCCGGCGCCATCGCCGCGACCGGTGCCAGCAGTGCCAGCATGCCGAAGGACGCCGCGCCGAGCGCCGCCTTTCCCAGCTGCCCGCGCCGGCGGCCCTGGTCGAGCACCGCGAGCAGCCGATTGGCCAGGTGAGAGGGTCGGGCCATGGTAAGGCCGGCGGACGCGGTGGCCCATGCCGGGGGCGAGCTGCGGGCGGTCTCCAGCAGGGCCTGGGCATAGCTCGACGGAAGGGCTCCGGCGGCCAGCACGGCGTCGTCGCAGGCATGCTCGCGTTCCATCCGCTCCTGGCGCAGTGCCACCCACGCCAGCGGGTTGAACCAGTGAATTGCGCAGGCGACCCGACTGGCCAGGTGAATCAGGCAGTCACGCCGGCGCACGTGGGCCAGCTCGTGGACCACGACGTCCCGGCGGTGCCCTGCGGTCCAACCGGTGCCGGCCCCGGGCAAAAGGACCACGGGGTGGAGGATGCCTGCGGCCATGGGCATACTCGCCGCGGTTTCCCGGAAGTTGACACGAAATCCGACCGGGCTCAGCGACAGCGCCTTCTCGATCGTCTCCTGCCATTCGGGAGAGAGCATCGGGCTCGCGCTCAGCACGATGCGCCTAACCCGGAGATGTCCGAACAGCAGCCAGGCCAGGAGGAGCCCGGTCCCGAGCGACCAGGTGAGGAGGATCGCGCGCGCCAGGTCGAATGGGGCCGCGGGTGCGACCGGTGCCGGCGCTTCGCGGCGAGAGGCCTCGGCGGCAGGCACCGGTGCACTGGCCTTGGGCGTCCCGATTGATTCAATGGGCCGGGAAGCTTCGCGCGAAGCCGTGCCCGGGATGGCCGTGAGAACGACCGCGACCTCCGCTGGGGGTGCGGGGAGCGGGACGACTTCCCATCGAGGCAATCCCAACGAAAGCGCCGGCACCAACAGGAGTCCGGTCAAGCCGGCCGCCCAGATGGCATGCCGTACGCTGGCACGAGTGTGCCGGCTCAGAGCCGCGGCGACGGTTGTGGCCGCGAGCAGGATCACTCCCTTGACGGCGAACGACAGCAGGAATTGCAGCGAGACGGGGCTCATCGACCCTCCTTGCGTGCCTGGGCAACGACGTGGGCGAGCTGCTCGAGCTCGTGAGACGTCAGCGGACGATCGGTTGAATCGAGCAGCGCCGCCACGGCCTGCGAGGCGGAGCCGTCAAAGAAGGTGTGGAGCACCTGCCTGAGTGCGCCGATCCGGGCGCGGTCCCGGGGCAGCGTGGGGACAAAGGCATAGCGCGGGCCGTCCTGCTCGTGACGGAGGTGGCCCTTGTCTTCGAGAATGCGCAGATGCGACCGCACCGCGCTGTAGCCCGGGGGATCCTCCAGCTCGGCGAGCACCTCGGCCGCCGTGGCTCGCCCGAGCTGGTATACGATGCTCATGATCTGTCGCTCTCGTCGGGAGAGGTCCGCGGCATTCGGGCGAGGCATCGAGGCTCCGAGATCTGGTGCTAAGAAACCAACAC
>JBEPVJ010000150.1:0-5827 GCA_041691095.1 Gemmatimonadales bacterium | reverse complement strand
GTCCTGGTTGTCGACCGTGGAAGACACGGCAGAGGTCTGGACCCCCGCCGTCCAGTGGGCTCCCAGGCTCCTGGCCAGCAGGCCATTCCCGAAATACGAGCTGGACCGGCTCCTGATGGTGGTGGTGTCATCGAGTTGATAGGTGCTGCGATTCCGGTTGCCGGACACCGACCATCGCATCTTCCAGGCTTCCGTCACGCGACTTGCGCTCACCTGGCCATTGATGAAGCTCGAGGTCGTGCTCGCCTCGCCGTTGAAGTTCCCGTTGGCGCTGAGCGTGAATACCCAGTTGTTCCATGGATCGCGGATTGGGCGGCCCGCCGTCTGGGCCGTATCGGCGGTGTAGCTGACCAGGATGTTCTTCGAGCTGGGAAGCCGGGCCGCGAATCGGATCAGCCCCAGCTGGATCACATGCGCCAGCGCCTTTCGGTGATCGTCTCCGGTGGCGGTGGCCGCGGCCAGGTATCGGAGCTGATCATCGCTCCCGGCAAAACGGCCCAGCCCGATGAACTTGAGGGTGTACTCGGTCCCGCCGCCGCCGGTGTCCTGCGTCGTCACCAGCACGTGCACCTGGGCGACCTGGCGGTCGCGCACGTGGCTCACGAAGGTGATTTCCTTGCGGAAGAACTCCAGGTCGCAGAAACCGCAGTCGATGAACACCCGCAGGGGGCCGGCGGCGGTCGTCGTGGTATCGGCTGCCTGGGCCTGCGCGGTCGATGGAAGCACACTCGGCCATAGGAGGCATGCCACCAGGGCCGCCGGCCACCCTGGGTGCCAGGCACCACGTCGCATATCGAACTCCGCTCTATATTCCAGTATCCGTCTGCCTGGAGCACCCAATGCAGCTCAAAGCTACCGCGTTACCCTTCGCTTTGTTGGTATTCCTGCTGATAACCGGACCTTCGGTGCAGAGCCAGGCGCCGGCGGTCTATCGCATTACCCGGACCTTCACGCCCGGCGGTGAAGGAAGCTGGGACTACGTCACGCCCGATCCTGCCAACCATCGCCTCTTCATCGGCCGGCAGAACAGAGTCATGGTGGTCGACGCAAACGACGGTCACCTTCTCGGTGAGGTGACCGGCATCGACGGTGCCCACGGGGTGGCGCTCGCCGAGGTCGGAGGCCATGGATTCGCGACCTCCGGCCACGACGGCATGGTGGTGATTTTCGATCCGGCCACGTTCAAGGTGTTGGGAAGGGTTCCGGCAGCCGAGGATGCCGACGCGATCATCTACGACCGGGCGTCGGAGCGGGTCTTTACGTTCAACGGGGATGCCCATTCCTCGACTGTGGTGGATCCGCGCGCCGGAAAACTGGTGACGAATATTCCGCTGGGTGGCAAACCGGAGACGGGTGTCTCCGCGGGTGACGGCAAGGTCTATGTCAATCTGGTCGAGAACGCGGAAGTAGTGGAGATCGACGCGAAGGCGCTGTCGGTAACCCGGCGCTGGTCAACCGCTCCCTGCAAACAACCGGTGGCCATGGCGATCGACACGATGCACCATCGGCTGTTCAGCGGGTGCCGGAGCGGCCTGATGGCGATTTCGGATTACCAGGCGGGGAAGGTCGTGGCGACCGTCCCGATCGGGGCAGGGGTCGATGGGACGGCATTCGATCCGGCCACCGGAGATGCCTTTGCCTCGAATGCCGACGGGACCCTAACGGTGGTGCACCAGGACGATCCCGATCACTACCATGTGGTCGAGAATGTTCTGACGGCGCCGGGCGGGCGCAATATGGGGCTCGACCCCGTCACCCACAGACTCTATGTCGTCGCGGCGAAGTTCGGGCCGGTCCCTGCCGAGTCGACCGCTGCGAACCCGCGCCGGCGCCCCCCGATCGTGCCCGGGTCATTCATGGTGATGGAGGTGGCGCGGGCGGTGTCGACTACGCCTTAGCGAACCGGAGCGCCACCGAGTTGATGCAATAGCGCAGCCCGGTGGGGCGGGGGCCGTCGTCGAACACATGCCCCAGGTGCCCGTCGCACCGCCGGCAGGACACCGCGGTGCGCTCCATTCCGTCGCTGCTGTCACTGATTTCCACCACGTTCTCCTTCGCGATCGGCTCCCAGAAGCTCGGCCACCCGGTGTGGGAGTCGAACTTGGTAGCCGCCTCGAACACCGCGGTGTCGCAGCAGATGCACCGAAACACGCCCTTGTCGTGCACATTGAGCAGGGCGCCGGTAAAGGGATACTCGGTGTCGGCATGGCGGGTTATGGAAAACGAGGCCGCCGGCAGGATCTTCTTCCACTCCGCCTCGGTCTTGATCACCTTGGCCAGCATCGCCACGCCTTTGCGCTTCCCGTCATTGCCGAAGTCCACGATCGACACCGTCGCGTCTCCCAGGGTAAGCCGTCCACCCCTCCGAAACAGGACCAGTGCGGCGGCTCCGGCCACTCCCAGGAAAGCGCGGCGGGGCAATTTCTCGTTGAGTCGGTCCATGGGTATCACTCGCTTTCCATCTCAGCCGAAGGTAAGCCCTACTTCTCGGTGTACCAGGCGGGAAACTCGTGCTTGAGCCGCTCGACCTTGGGGGCGTCGTTGTACACGATGTACGGCGCCTTGGGGTGCATGGCCATGTAGTGCTGATGGTACGCCTCGGCGGTGTAGAAGGTCTTGAGCGGCACGATCTGCGTGACGATCGGGCGGGGATACGCCTTCTTGCTGGTCAGCTCGGCGACGTAGCTCTCCACGGCCTGTTTCTGCGCCGGGCTCCGGTACAGCACCATGGAGCGATACTGGGTGCCCTCGTCGGGGCCTTGACGATTGAGCTCGGTCGGGTCGTGCGCCACCGAGAAAAACACCTGCAGCAGCTGGGCGTAGGTGATCTTGCTCGGGTCGTAGATGACTTGTACCGATTCGGCGTGGCCGGTCTCTCCCGAGCTGACGTCTTCATAGGAGGGAGAAACGGCACTGCCCCCGGCGTATCCAGCCACCGCGGAGGAAACGCCCTTCAGATGCTCGAAGACCCCCTCGATGCCCCAGAAACAGCCGCCGGCAAAGACCGCGGTATCCGCGGAGGCGATCAGCGGCGCGGGAGCGGGGGCCGGGTGCGCCGGGCGGCCCGCGAGCATGGTCAGAGGAGCGAGTGCGATCAGGGAGAGCAGCATGTCGTTTCCGCAGTTGAGGTTCACTCTACTAACGCCGGGCGGCCCGCTTTGGTTCCATTTGCCCGATTTTCGCCCTAGCTTCCGAAATGTCGCCATCCGCCGAGCTTCCCTTCGACGAACGGGTTCGGGCCCGCGGCATTCAGCGGGTCTTTGCCCGCGGCCAATTTCTCTTTCATGCCGGCACTCCGGCCCAGGGCCTCTTCATCATTCTCGAGGGGCGGGTGCGGGTGGTGAACGAGCGCGATGGGCGCCGCCACCTGGTGCACGAGGAGACCACAGGCGCCACGCTCGGCGAGGTGCCCCTCCTGCTGGGCGGAGGCTATCCCGCCAGCGCCGTGGCCGCGGCCCGTACCCGCTGCCTGATCCTCTCGCGCGAGGCGCTGCGCCTGAGCCTCGCCGATTCCCCCGATTTCGCCTGGCAGCTCCTGGGACGAATGGCCTCCCGGGTTCGCACCCTGGTGGGCCGCCTTGGAATAGTAAGTACGGTGCCGGTGCGACAGGCGCTGGCCGCGCTCATCCTGGAGCGGGGCACCACCGACGCGGCCTCCCTCCCGCTCGCCGCCTCGCAGCAGGAGCTGGCCGAATCGCTTGGCACGGTGCGCGAAGTCGTCGCGCGGCAGCTCACCTGGATGCGCCGGGCCGGGGCCCTTCGCTCGGCGGGGCGGGGGAAGGTTGCCGTGGCGGACCGGAAATTATTGCGGCAGATCGCTGGGCTTGGCCCGGTGTGACTTTGGTCGCATCGCAATCTGAGGTCGTTCGGTAGGTTGGAGCGTCGGCTCAAACCTTCACCGAGGCACCATCAGATGCGCAGCTGCGGCCTATGCTTCATCCTCGTCGGACTCGCCCTCCCGGGCTCCGTACTTCTGGCCCAGGCGCCGGACTCATCGCATCACCACGACCCGTCCCATCACGCCGCCGCGCCCGACACCGCTTTTGCCGCGATGCAGCAGCGCGGCAAGAAGGCAATGAATGTCGACCAGAATATGGCCCATCACCGATTCACCTCGATGCCGGACGGCGGACAGATCGAGTTGACCAGCGACGTGGCCGACACGGCAGCCGTCAACGGGATCCGGCGGCATATCGCCGAGATCCAGCAGGCGTTCAGCACGGGAGACTTCTCCACCCCGGCCTTCGTCCACATGCAGAAGGTGCCGGGCACCGCAACCATGGCGGAGCGAAAAGCGCTGATCACCTACAAGGCGATCGAAATTTCCCGGGGCGCGCGGCTGCGCCTCACCACCAGGGATCCCGAGGCGCTCAAGGCAATCCATCAGTTCATGGAATTCCAGCGCACCGAGCACCGGGCCGGCCAGTAGGACAGGCTTGTCGAGCGGCTCCCGACGGGAGAATTTGCGGGACCATCCTATTGTCCCGCTCAACCCACCGAGGAGCCTGCTCCCATGAGGTCACTGTTTACGCTGGCGGCCATCGGCACGGCTTTGGCCCTGACTGTGCCGGGAGAGGCGGAGGCCCAGTCGCCGCCGCCACCCGGCACCGAAGTCGGCGCCAAGCTGCTGGCGATGCCCAACCTTCCTCCGAAGAAATCCGGCAAGATCATCGTGAAGTCGCCGGCCTTTGCCGACCACGGTGACATTCCCTTCGAGAATACCCAATACAAGGGCAACATCTTTCCGGGGCTCTCCTGGACCGCGGGCCCGGCCGGCACCAAGGCCTACATCCTGATCATGCAGGACGGCGACATCCTCCGGAACGACATGCCGATCCTCCATTGGACCCTGGTCAACATTCCCGGCAACGTCACCCGGCTCGACGCCGGGATGAGTGCGCCTCCCGCCGGCGCGCAATACGGCCCCAACATTCGCGGGGCCAATCAGCCCTACACCGGTCCGCACACGCCGGCGGGCCCCAAACATCGCTATCACTTCCAGATTTTTGCGATGGATGGGACGGTCCCGGTGGATTCCACCACGACCTACGCGACGCTCACCGCGTCGATGAAGGAGCATGTGCTGGAAAGTGGAGAGCTGATCGGGCTGGGGCAGATCATGCCCGCCGCCAAGCCCTAACGACGCTCGAGGGCCGCGGCGAGGTCCATCTCGGTGACGAGCGTAGCGAGCTCGCGGGCCGAGGGAGTAAGCGGCTCGCGGTCGGGAATCGCGAGGCCGATGCTGTGAGGCGCGCCGCCATCCTCGAGCGGGATGGCGGCAAGCTCCTCCGGCACGCCGAACAAGTGCAGGAACGCCTGCGAGAGCACGCTGGACCAGGGGCCGGCTCGCAGGTGGGCCCAGAGGGTGAGCACCGAGTTGGTCTCTATGGTGGCCCGAGGCTCGGCGCCCGCCGCGGTAAACAACCCGTTGATGATCCGGCGGTTCTGCATATCCGGAGTCAGCAGGCAGAGCGGGGTGGCGGCGGCATCGGCCCAGGCCACCGTCTTCCGCCCCGCGAAGGGGCCGCTGGCGGGGGTGAAGAGGTAGTAGCGCTCCCGGTACAGTGGGATGGTCCGCACGTGCGACAGCGGCTCGTTGTCGAGATACGTAAGCCCGGCGTCCAGGCTGAAATCGTCGAGTCCACGCTGGATTTCGATGGAGGTCAGCGAGAGTACGGTGATGGTGACCTGCGGATGGCGTGCCGCGAAAGGCACCGTCAACAGCGGGACCGCCGGCAGCACGGTGGTGATGGTCCCGATGCGGAGCCGGCCCACCAGCCCGCCGCGGAGCTGGCTGGCCTCCTGCTGCAGGCTCTCATGATCCGCC
>JBEPVJ010000149.1:0-5828 GCA_041691095.1 Gemmatimonadales bacterium | reverse complement strand
GGGTTAGGGTCTCTGAGGCCACTAAGCCCGAAGCCGCCGAGCTGGTGGGCCGCGCCGAGGAGCTGGCGACGCTCACCGCGCTCCTGGAGCCGGTGCGGCGCGGCGCGCAGCGCCTGGCGCTGGTCGAGGGAGAAGCCGGCATCGGCAAGAGCCGGCTGGTAGCGGCGCTGACCATCGCGGCCCGCGCGAGCGGACTGGCCGCGCTGGCCGGCGGCGCCGACTCGGTCGAGCGGAGCCGCGCCTATCATGCCTGGCGCGGAGTGTGCCCCCCGCTCTGGGCCCGCGTTGGCGCCCTCGACCCCGCGGGGGGGGGCCGCGGGGTGCGGGCCGGGCTCTCCGCGCTGGCCCCCGGGCGGGCGCGCCGCGCCTCGCTGCTCAACTCGGTCCTGCCGCTCCAGCTCCCCGACGATGTGCTGGTCGCCCAGATGGACGGCGCGGTCCGGGCGCAGAACACCCGGGACTTCCTGGTGCGGCTGCTGCTCGAGGTAACCGGCCGTCCCTTCGTGCTGGTACTGGAGGACGCTCACTGGTTCGATTCGGCCTCGTGGGCGCTGCTCGGCGCCCTCAAGCGCCGGACCGATCCGTTCCTGCTCGTGCTGATCAGTCGCCCGGTGGACGCGCTCCGGAGCGGCGACGCCCTGGCCCCCGAGTTCCGGGACTTCGCCGAATCCCCCGACACGCGGCGGATCCGGCTCGAGCGCCTGCCGGCGCAGGATGCCGTGGCGCTGGCTTGCCGGCGGCTCGGTGTGGACGAGCTGCCGGCCTCCCTGGCCCGGCTGATCGGCGAGCGCGCCGAGGGGAATCCATTTTTCATCGAGGAAATGGTCCAGGCGATGCTGGAGGCGGGGCGGCTCAGCGTCGTGGACCGGCGCTGCGTGTTACGGGCCGCACCGGCCCGCGGCGAAGCCGCCTTCCCCGATACCATCGAAGGGCTCATCACCAGCCGCATCGACCGGCTCGACCCGGTGGACCAGCGGACCGTCAAGGTGGCCAGCGTCATCGGCCGGATCTTTCCGTATCGCACCCTGGAGGCGGTGTTCCCCATCGCCGAGGAGCGGCCCCGGCTGCGCGGATCGCTGGACCATCTCGAGCGGCTCGACATTACTCCGCGCCACGCCGCCGAGCCCGACCTGGCCTACATCTTCAAGCACGCGATCACCCAGGAAGTGGTGTACGGATCGCTGCTCTTTGCCCAGCGGCACGAGCTCCACCGCACGGTGGCCGAGTGGTACGAGACCGAGTATCAGCCCGATCTGGCGCCGTTCTATCCGTTGCTGGCGCATCATTGGGAGAGCGCCCAGGCGCCGGTCCAGGCGCTGGACTACTTCGAGCGGGCCGGGGAGCAGGCCCACCGGAGCTTCGCCAATCGGGAGGCGCTCACCTTCTTCGCCAAGGCGCTGACGGCCCTCGAGGGCGCGCCGGCGGCGGCCGGTTCGGAGCGGGAGCACCAGCTCCGCAGGGTGCGGGCGCTCCGCCGCATGGGAGAATCGGCGCTGGCGCTGGGAGACACCGCCGAGAGCACCGCGCACATCCGCCGGGCGCTGGCGCTGGTGGGCCATCCCGAGCCGCAGGGCGCGCCCCGCCTCGCGGCCAGCTTTCTCGGCGCGCTGGCGCGCCAGGTAGCGCACCGGCTGGCGCCCCGGCTGGTGCTGCGCAGCGCGCCGCCGGATCGCGACGAGCGCTCCGAGATGGCCCACCTGCTCAACTGCATCATGCAGGCGTACTACTACACCGGAAATATTCCCGGCGCGCTGGTCGCCAATTTCCGCGCGCTGAACCTGGCCGAGAGCGCCATGGCCGGTCCCGCACTCGCGCCCGAGGTGGCCCGCGGTCTCGGCAACGTCGGCGCCGGGATCCGGAGCGTACTGCGCATGCGGGGGCTCGCGTCCCGTTACTTCGAGCGGGCCCGCGCGGTGGCGCGCGGCGCCGGCCACCAGCCCTCGCTCGCCTACCTCGACAAAATCGAAGCGATGATCTTCATCGCGGCGGGAGACCTCGACCTCGCCGACGCGCCCCTGGTCCGTTCCTGCGCCGCGCACGAAGAGCTGGGGGACCGCCGCGGTCTCGAGGAAACCTGTTATGTGCGGGCCGGCTGGCACTGGCTCAAGGGTGAGCTGGAGCCGATGCTGGCGCTGATGGACGGGAACCTCGAGAGTGCGCGCCGGAGGGAAGATCTGCAGTCAGAGGTGCTGAGCCTCTGCGAGCGCGCCCTTGCCCTGCTGGCGCTGAACCGCGTGCCGGAGGCCATCGCCGACCTGGAACGGAGCCGCTGGCTCCGCGGCGACGCGAGCCTCGAGGCAGAGCGGATCTTCTCCACCGGTCTCCTCGCGCTGGCCCGCACCCGCATGGGTGCGCCGACCGCAGCAGCCGCCGCGCTGAACGACGAAGTGGAGCTGATGGGCCGGGTTCCCGCGAACCACATCGCCATCGAGGGATACGCCGCCGCCGCGGAGGCCGCGCTCCTGCTGTTCGAATCTGGCGCGGCGACGCGGGAGCAGGGGATCCGCTGGGCCGGTGCGGCGATGGCCGCCATGTCGATCAGCGCCTCTCGCCTCTCTCCGGCCCACCGGTCCCGGTTCCTCACCCTGCGGGCCCGGCTCGATGACCGGCTCGGGCGCCGCCGCGCCGCGATCCGCTCCCTCCGGAAGGCGCTTGCCCTCGCCGAGCGGGGAGGTCTGCGCTACGATGAAGCGCGGGCCGCCATCGAGCTGGCGCTGCGGGCCGAGCCAGGCCCTGCCCGCCAGGCGTTCGCGGCCCGCGCGATGGCGCTCGCGCGCCAGACCGGCGCCTTGTGGGACCTGGACCGCGCCCAGCGCGCACTCACTTCTCCATGACTGCACCCATGAATCCGAGCGGCACCAAGCGCACCCGCGTGGCGATCCTGGGCGGCGGCATGTCCAGTCTCACCGCGGCGATGAACCTCACCGATCCCGCCAACCCGCGGCACGCCGAGTACGACATCACCGTTTATCAGATGGGCTGGCGGGCCGGCGGCAAAGGCGCCAGCGGGCGCAACCTGGAGCCGGGGTTCCAGGACCGGATCGAGGAGCACGGGCTGCACATCTGGTTCGGCTGCTACGACAACGCCTTCAAGCTGATGCGGGACGCCTACAAGGAGCTCAAACGTCCGCCCGATTCGCCGCTGGCGACCTGGCTGCAGGCCTTCAAGCCTCACACCATCTCCGGCATCGAGATGGAGCTGGATCACAAGTGGATGCACTGGATCGGCGGATTCCCGCTCAACGACTCGATCCCGGGACAGGGCGGGCTGCTGCCACCCTCGGACTATATCAATGTCGGCATCAAGATGTTCTACGAAAACTTCATCGAGAGGGCGCCACGGGATCAGTCGCCCACCGGCGCCCAGTGGGTGGAGTTCGGCAGCGACGCCCACCAGGCCGAGCTGCAGCGCAAGGTCAAGCTGGAAGAGCGGATCATGCAGGCCGTTTCCTGGCTGGTGAAGCATTGTCACCTGCTGGCGGACGCTATCGGGTTCATGGAGCGGGCTTTCATCGTCCTCGGCCGCCTGCTGCTCAAGTGGCTCTGGCGAATCGACCAGCACCGTATCCGCACCGAGTACCTGCCCCAGAAGCGCTGGATCCTGCTGAACTTCATGTTCGCGTGTTACAACGGCATAGTGAAAAACGACGTTCTCGGCCGCGGGTTCCACGCCATCAATGGAGAAGACTTCCGCGACTGGCTCCGGAAATACGCCGTCGACGACGGCGGCGTGATGCTCGACTCCTATTTCATGATGGGGTTATACGACGGGATGTTTGCCTACGTGGATGGAGACAACACCATTCCGGCCGGCACCACCTTTCCGCCCAAGGCCAAGATGGAGGCGGGCGAGGCCCTCAAGTGCTGCATGCGCCAGGCGCTCACCTACAAAGGCGCCGGCGTCTGGAAGATGCAGGCCGGCATGGGAGACACCGTCTTCACCCCGATGTACCAGATCCTGAAGCAGCGAGGCGTGAAGTTTGAATTCTTTCACCGGGTGGATCAGGTCCTGGCGTCTGCGGACGGCAGCACCGTCGAGAAGATCGAGCTCACCTGCCAGGCGAGACCCACTCCGGAAGTGGAAGCCGCCGGCGGTTACGATCCGCTGGTGCCGGTGAAGGGGTTGCCCTGCTGGCCGTCGACCCCGCACTACGAGCAGTTGGTGGATGGCGCGGAGCTCAAGGCCAGTGGCGTCAACCTCGAGGACTACGGCGCCCACTGGGCCGGGGACCAGCCCATGACGCTCACCGCCGGGAAAGACTTCGACCAGGTGATCCTTGGCATCTCCATCGGTGCGCTGCCCTACATCGCCTGCGACCTGATCACGAAGAGCTCGCGGTGGCAGGCGATGATGACCCACATGCGCACCACCCGCACCATGGCGAGCCAGATGTGGTTCCGGCGCACCGCCTTCGAGCTGGGCTGGACCGCGATGTCGGAGCCAGTGGTCTCGGGGTACGAGACCGGCCCGTTCGACACCTGGGCCGACATGACCCACTTGATCGAGCGCGAAGGGTGGCGGGCCGGCGCGAGGTCCACCCGGAACCGGTATCCGCTCAATCTTTCCTATTTCTGCGGCGTGATGCAGGACGACCCGCCGCTTCCGGTCACCCCGTGCGGGCCCAAGGCGCCGTACCCGGACCAGAACGCCGAGAACGCCAGCGTCGAGCGCACCGCCCACGAATTCGTCACGAAGTACATCGGTGCGCTCTTCCCCAACGTCCAGCCAAAGGAAGAAGATTTTCTCTGGGAGTGGCTGGTGGACCAGCGCATCGTGCGGGCCGAAGGGCCGAGCCGCCTCTCCAGCCAGTACTTCCGGGCCAACGTGCAGCCCTCCGAGCGCTACGTGCTGTCGGTGCCGGGCAGCAATCAGTATCGCATCGACCCGCATGACGAGAAGGAATTCACCAATCTCTACGCCACCGGGGACTGGATCGCCTGCGGACTGAACATGGGCTGCATCGAAGCGGCCACGATGTCGGGGATGGTCACCAGCAATGCGATGTGCGGTTACCCGGCCCGCAAGGACATCATCGGGCTCGACTGGCGGAGGTAGGCATCGGCGCCGGCAGCCAGGTGTGGATCGCGCACTCGCGGCAATACCACATTACCGGGTCGGGCAGCATTCCCGGCAATCCCACCGCTTCGAGCAATGCGTTCTTCTCCAGCTTCACCTCGGCCGCCTGAATAACCCGGGGCGGCCGGGTCTCCTTGGCCACCAGCACCCGGCCCCGCGGTGTCACCGAATACATGTCGAAGCACTCCACCAGGAAATACGCCAGGGTTCCCGGCGCGGCGGTATGCTCGGGGCCGCTGGGCCGGTAGCGCACCGCCAGCTCGGGCACGATGCCCGCGGCGGTGGCGCGGCCCCGGCTGGTGAAACGCCGCCATTCTCCCTCGTCGGTCATCGTCACCGCCGAGTGATGGTACGGCAGCGAGAAAAAATTCCCGACCCAGGTACCCACCAAAGTGGCGGCGTCGATCCGGAGGCAGCACACCCCGGGCACTCCATCGGCGAGCACGTAGGTAAAGAGATCCACTTCGGCGAAAGTGGAAAGTCCGGGCATCGGCGGGAGCCAGCGGGAATGCAGCCCGGCCATGCGGAAGGGAATCATGGTCACCCAGGCCACGCCGTCCCGCAGGTCGAGCTCGAGCTGGGGCGGGATCAGCGGACGCACCGCCTCCGGCGTCATCGGCCAGTGGAGAAACAGCATCTCCTGCTCTCGCTGTCCCACCAGCCAGGGCAACCGGTTGCAGAAGCCCATCAGGTGGCCTCCCGGTCCACCTTGCTCATCAGCCCGACCCGGGTATCCACCCCGGGCGAGAAG
>JBEPVJ010000148.1:0-5843 GCA_041691095.1 Gemmatimonadales bacterium | reverse complement strand
GCGGGAAACCCACGAGACCATCCGCTGGCCGGTGGCGGAGCTCAGGCGCGTCAATTTCGATGCGATTCCCCGCCGCATGCGAACCGACTCGGACCAGGGGGAGGATCGCTGAATGTGCGGCATCATTGGAATCTCGGGAGTGCCCGACGCAGCGCGGGTGACCTACCTCGGTCTCTACGCCCTGCAGCACCGCGGACAGGAAAGCGCCGGCATCGTCACCATCGATGCCAAGACCCAATCCCATGCCCACCGTGGCATGGGCCTGGTGGGAGACATCTTCCACGCCGCCGACCTGACCGATATGGTCGGCGATGTGGCGGTGGGCCATACCCGCTACTCCACGACCGGTAGCTCGGTGCTCGCCAACGCGCAGCCCTGCGCGGCAAACTATCGCTGCGGGCCGCTCGCGCTGGCGCATAACGGCAACCTGACCAACGCCACCGCGCTCAAGCAGGAGCTGGTGGCCCAGGGAGCGATCTTCCAGTCCTCGTCCGATTCCGAAGTGATCGTTCACCTGATCGCGCGGTCCACCGCCGCGGAGCCGGAGGCCCAGATCCGCGAGGCGCTGGCCCGCCTCGAGGGCGCCTTCAGTCTCGTCATCTCAGTCGGACGAACCATTTATGCCGTGGTCGATCCTCGCGGCTTTCGCCCGCTGGTGCTCGGGCGCCTGGGAGACGGCGTGATCGTCGCTTCGGAGACCTGCGCCCTCGACCTGGTGGGCGCCACCCTGCTCCGCGAGCTGGTGCCGGGCGACTTCGTGCGCATCAGCAACGGCGTGGTCAAGAGCCTGCCGTCGCTCGCTCCCAAGCCGGTCAGTCGCTGCGTATTCGAGCTGGTCTATTTTGCCCGGCCCGACAGCAATGTCTTCGGCGAGAGCGTGGACCGGGTCCGCCGGGAGCTGGGCCGCCAGCTCGCCGCCGAGCACCCGGCGCCGGGCGCCGACGTGGTATTCAGCGTCCCCGACTCGAGCAACGCCATGGCGCTGGGATTTGCCGAATCCAGCGGCCTCAAGCTGGAGCACGGCCTGATCCGGAATCACTACGTCGGTCGGACCTTCATCAACCCGACCCAGGCGCTTCGAGTAGCCAAGGTCAAGATCAAGTTCAACCCGGTCAAAGACGTCATCGCCGGACGCTCGGTCGTAGTGGTGGATGACAGCCTGGTTCGCGGCACCACCAGCAAGGGCCTGGTCCAGATGATTCGCGCGGCTGGCGCCCGCGAGGTGCACCTCCGGCTGGCGTCTCCCCCGATCACCGGGCCCTGTCACTACGGAATTGACACGCCCACCGAAGAGGAGCTGATCGCGGCAACCCACTCCGCAGACGAAATCAGGGATTTCCTCGGGGTGGACACGCTGGGGTACCTGTCCCTCGAAGGCATGCTGCGCGCTGCCGGTGCCCATAACGAGTTCTGCCACGCCTGCTTCTCGGGGCGCTACCCGATCCCGGTGGGCCACCAGGACTCCCGCGCCGAGAAACTCGTCCAGATGGCGGGCACCGCCCCGTGACCGGCGCCGCGCCGCAGCCGCTCGTCTATTTCTTCGGGCAGGGTCACGCCGACGGCACTTCGGCCATGAAGGATGTGCTGGGCGGCAAGGGCGCCGGCCTCGCCGAAATGACCAACCTGGGCATTCCAGTTCCCCCGGGATTCACTCTCGCCGCCAACCTCTGCAGTATCTACCTCGAAACCCGTGGATTTCCGCCCCGGCTCCGTCCCCAGCTCGAGGCCTCGCTCGGGCGGCTGGAAGCCGCCACCGGCCGACAGTTCGGCGGCGCCGACGAGCCGCTCCTCGTGTCGGTCCGCTCCGGCGCGGCGGTCTCGATGCCCGGGATGATGGAGACCATTCTCAACCTGGGCCTCAACGACACGACCATCGAAGGACTGCGTCGCCGCACCGGCAACGCCAACTTCGCCTACGACTCGTACCGGCGTTTCGTGCAGATGTACGGCGGCGTCGTCTTCGAAGTGCCCAAGCGGGTGTTCGACGAGGCACTCGACCAGCGAAAGAAGGCGGGCGGCGCGGCGCGGGACATCGATCTTCCCTGGGAAACGCTCCGGGATTTGGTGGCAGAATACAAGGGACTCATCAAGCGGGAGTCGGGCAAGGAATTCCCTGAAGATCCGATGGAGCAGCTCTGGGGCGCCGTGGCCGCGGTGTTCGAAAGCTGGAATACTCGCCGCGCGATCGACTATCGCAAGCACCACGACATCGACGACGCCATGGGCACCGCCGTCAATGTCATGGCGATGGTGTTCGGCAATATGGGAGAGGATTCCGGCACCGGCGTTGCCTTCACCCGGGATCCTTCAACCGGGGAGCGCACGCTCTACGGCGAATATCTTCTCAACGCCCAGGGTGAGGACGTGGTGTCCGGCATCCGCACTCCGGTACCGATCTCCCAGCTTCGGGAGCAGATGCCCGAAGCATATGCCGAGCTGGAGAAGGTGTCGCGGACCCTGGAACGGCACTTCCGGGACCTGCAGGACCTCGAGTTCACCATCGAGCGCGGCCGGCTCTACATGCTCCAGACCCGCCGGGCCCAGCGCAGCGGCCACGCGGCAGTCCGGGCGGCGGTAGAGATGGTGGACGAAGGCCTGATCTCGGAAGAAGAAGCTATCGCGCGGGTCCCGCCCAACGACCTCAACCAGCTGCTCCATCCGACCATCGACTCCAAGGCAGCGCTCGATCTGCTCACTACCGGGCTGCCTGCCTCGCCCGGGGCAGCGAGCGGGGCGGCGGTATTCGACGCCGATCAGGCCGAGGCCCGCGGTCGCAAGGGCGAGCCGGTCATCCTGGTGCGCCGGGAAACCAGCCCCGAGGACTTCCACGGGATGGTAGCCGCCAGGGCGATTCTCACCGCCCGCGGGGGGATGACCTCTCACGCCGCCGTGGTCGCGCGGGGGATGGGTAAGCCCTGCGTGGCCGGCGCCCACGACATCGACGTGGACGAGCACGCACAGGGCTTTTCAGTGGGGGGCCGGCGGGTTAACGACGGAGACTGGATCACGGTGGACGGCAGCACCGGCCGGGTCTATGCCGGAAAGGCGCGCCTGGTGGCCCCGGAGCTCTCCAGCCATTACTCGCGTCTCATGGGGTGGGCCGATGCCATGCGCCACCTCCGGGTCCGCGTCAACGCCGATACGCCCGCCGATGCCCATCGGGGGCGCGATTTCGGCGCCGAGGGCATCGGCCTTTGCCGCACCGAGCACATGTTCTTCGATGCCGAGCGGATCGGTGTGATGCGGGAGATGATTCTCTCGTCCGACGCCGCCGGTCGCAAGAAAGCACTGGACAAGCTGCTGCCCATGCAGCGCACCGATTTTGAGGGGATCTTCCGCGCGATGGAGGGCTATCCGGTCACCATCCGGCTGCTCGACCCTCCGCTCCACGAGTTCTTGCCCAAGGAACCCGCCGAGATTGCCGCGCTGGCCCGGGAAATGGGAAAGACGGTCGCCGACGTCGAGCGCACGGTGGCCTCGCTCTCTGAAGTGAATCCGATGCTGGGGCTGCGCGGCTGCCGGCTGGGGATCATGTATCCCGAGATCACCGCGATGCAGGTGCGCGCCATCTTCGAGGCGGCCTGCACGATCGCCCTGCGCAAGGGCCGGGTGCAGCCGGAGGTGATGATTCCGCTGGTGGCGCACGTCGTCGAGTTCCGCAAACAGGCGCTGATCGTGCGGCAGATCGCCGAGGAGGTGTTCCGGGAGCGCCAGATCGCGGTGCCCTTCCTGCTCGGCACCATGATCGAGCTGCCCCGCGCCGCCCTGACCGCCGACGAGATCGCCCGGGAGGCGCAGTTCTTCTCGTTCGGCACCAACGACCTCACCCAAACCACCTGGGGCCTTTCCCGGGACGATGCCGGCGTGTTCCTGCCCGCCTACCTCGAACGCAACATCATCGAGTTCGACCCGTTCATTCAGCTCGATATCGACGGCGTCGGGAAGCTCATCGCGATGGCGGTCCACCTGGGGCGAGAAGCGCGGGCCGACCTCAAGGTAGGAATCTGCGGCGAGCATGGCGGCGAGCCGGGCGCGGTGGCTTTCTGCGAGGCGCAGAAGATGAACTACGTATCCTGCTCTCCCTTTCGGGTGCCCATCGCGCGGCTGGCGGCGGCGCAGGCGGCCTTGGCAGAACGGGGCACCATGAACCGCACCCGGGCGACCGTGTAACCCAGCCTAGGCCGGGACCGTCTCGCGCCGAGGGGTGGCGACGATTCCGGTATCCTCTCCACGCAGATAATTCTCGAACGCGATCACCGGCTGGGGCTTCCCGAAGAGATATCCCTGGCCCCGGTGGCACCCCTTCTCGCGCAGGAAGTCAGCCTGCGCGGTCGTCTCCACCCCTTCCGCGACCACGTCCAGGCCCATGGCACCCGCCAAGGCGATGATCGCGGTGGTGATCGCCGCGTTGCCGGAATCGGTGGTGACATTCATGATGAATGACCGGTCGATCTTGAGGGTCTTGACCGGGAAATTCTTGAGATAGCTGAGGGATGAATACCCGGTGCCGAAGTCGTCGATGGCCAGACGGACGCCCAGATCGGCCAGCTCGCGAATGGTCCGCCCCACGATGCCGGCGGGCTCCATCAGCATCGACTCGGTGAGTTCCAGCACCAACGACTCCGGGCGGAAGCCGGTTTCGCGGAGAATGGTGCGCACGGTGTCGACGATGCCGTCGTGACGGAGCTGCCGTGCCGACAGGTTGACGCACATCCGGATCGGCCCCAGACCCACATCTTCCCACGCCTTGGCCTGGGTGCACACCGTCCGCAGAATCCATTCGCCCAGCGGCACGATCAACCCGCACTCTTCGCAGAGGGTGATGAATTCTCCCGGAGACACCAGGCCGCGCTCGGGATGGGCCCAGCGCACCAGCGCCTCCGCTCCCGTCGGCTTGCCGGTCTTGAGATCGATGATCGGCTGATACCAGATGGTGAACTCGCCCGATTCCACCGCCTTGCGAAGCTGGCTCTCCAGCTGCATCCGCGCCATTGCCTCGGCGTTCATCGAGGAAGAATAGAGCTGATAGGTGTTGCGACCCTGCTCTTTGGCGTGGTACATCGCCACGTCGGCGCTCTTGAGCAGCTCCTCCGTATCGGCGCCGTCAAATGGATAGATCGCCACGCCGACCGAGGTCGTGACGAATACTTCCTGGGTTCCCAGCCGCAGCGGTTGGCGGAAGGCTTCCAGCAGGCGCCGCGCCACCCGGACCGCGTCCTGGGGATCGGTCATGTCCGGCAGGATGACGGTGAACTCGTCACCGCCCAGCCGGGAGACTTCCGCCACGCTCTCTTCGGCGCCGATTCGCGAGACGCTGTCGCCGGGCCGGGAACAGGCCACCAGCCGAGCGGCAACTTCCTTGAGGAGAACGTCCCCCAGATCGTGCCCCAGGGTGTCGTTGATGCGGCTGAAATGATCGAGATCCAGGAAGCAGACCGCTACGAGCTTAAGAATGCGCTCGGCACGCACCAGCGCCTGGGCCAGGCGCTCCTTGTAGAGCACCCGGTTGGGCAGGCGGGTCAGGCTGTCGTAGAACGCCAGGAAGCGGACCTGGTCCACCATGCGCGCGTTGGACAGCGCCACCGCCACCTGGTCCGCGAGCCGCCGCACCTGCAACGTCTCTTCGTCCGACACCTCCCCCGTCTTGCGGCGAACCGCGAGCACGCCGAGGAGCTCACCACCATATCCCAGCGGATAGGCCTCGACGATGACCGCTTCGTCGGGCCGGCGAAAATGTGCCAGGTACTCGGGAATGGCGAGCGCGTCCTGCCCGAACACCAGCCGCTCGGGATGACGCCGGGTTTCCTTGATGTCGTCCGGGGTGAGTACCGACGCCACGCGGC
>JBEPVJ010000147.1:0-5851 GCA_041691095.1 Gemmatimonadales bacterium | reverse complement strand
GGCGGCGGAGCCGTATGGAATCGCGGCCGCAAGGACCCCCGGCAACAACAGACGCTTGATGAGTTTACGCATGGCCTGCTCCGATGCCGTGAGCTGCTCGTGCATGCTGTCTCACCGGAAGAAATTGAAGGATCTCAGGTAGCACGCGGTATGGATCGAAGGGCCACGCTGACCGTCGGGAGAGTTGATATTGAGGTCGTCGATAGTCCTTATTCTGCATCCGGCGTCCGCGGAAGGTGGATGCGTAAGACTCGGGTAGGAGTGTTCCCGTTCGCCTCCTCGCGCAACTTCGCAACGTCCTGATCAGAACAAAGTTAGAAGATCGGCTGCCCGGCGGCTATCAAATCCTTGCTCACGAAATTCGGCGAGCCCCGCATGCTCAGCGGTCGACCATCCGCTCCGAGCCCTCGGAATACCGCGCCCCCTGGACCGGCATCTCCGCCACCGCAACGTCGATCTCCTGGAGATCTCCGGGCGTGAGCTCCAGGCCGGCCGCACCGAGGTTTTCTTCGAGACGGTGCAGCTTGGTGGTGCCGGGGATCGGCACGATCCAGGGCCGCTGCGCCAGAACCCACGCGAGCGCGACCTGCGCCGGCGTCCCGCCCTTCTTCGTTGCAATCCGGCCCACCAGGTCCACCACCACCTGATTCGCCTTCCGGTTCTCCGGCGTGAAGCGCGGCACGGAGCTGCGGAAGTCGTCGCTCGCGAACGTGGTGGTCTCGTCGATCTTTCCGGTGAGAAACCCTCGGCCCAGGGGGCTGAAGGGAACCAGGCCGATGCCGAGCTCTTCGAGGACCGGAAACACCTTCGCCTCCGGCTCACGCCACCAGAGCGAGTATTCGCTCTGGAGCGCGGTGACCAGCTGGACCGCGTGGGCCCGGCGGATGGTCTGCGCCCCTGCTTCCGAGAGCCCGAAGCGCTTCACCTTCCCCTCGCGGATCAGATCCTTCACCGTCCCCGCGACGTCCTCGATCGGCACCTTCGGGTCGACCCGGTGCTGGTAGTAGAGGTCGATGGCATCCACCCTGAGACGCTTGAGCGAGTCTTCGGTCATCCGACGGATGTATTCGGGACGGCTGTTGAGTCCGCGGCCTTTGGGTTCGGCGTCGAAATCGAAGCCGAACTTGGTGGCGATCGTCACCTGTCCCCGGAACGGGGCGAGTGCCTCGCCCACCAGCTCCTCGTTCGTGAAGGGGCCATAGACCTGGGCCGTGTCGAAGAGCGTGACGCCGCGCTCGACGGCGGCCCGCAGGAGGGCGATCCCCGCGTCCCGTTCGACTGGCGGCCCGTAGCCGTGGCTCAGCCCCATCGCGCCATAGCCGATCGCCGAGACCGAAAGTCCGCTCGTGCCCAGGGTGCGCTGTTGCATGGCCGGTTCCATTCGATGTAATGGGCTGAAAACCTACCCTACGAGGACGGCCGAGGCCAACAGCTCTGCCGCTGCCTGGCGAGCAACGGTTCCCATCGGCTCGGCGACCGCGATCTTCTCGCCGGTGGAGGGCGTCCTGCTCAAGCCGCTGCCCTATCGGGATCAGGACCGGCTGGTGTTCGGCTCATGGCCGGCGGCACACTTGGCGTCGCGGGAGCCGGCGACGTCATCGTTATGTTCGGCGGCGAGGGGCGCAGACGGTTCCCTCGCTCGGTGACACCTGGGAGTGGAACGGCACTCGGTAGAAGCGAGTGCACTAACTGGGGACTCGATGCTCCGGCGTTCGGTGGCAGGGTAGCTCAGGTTGCCATGGTTGGGATCCTTGGGTAGTCCGTGGAGTTGCTGTCGATCCGGAAGGGCGCGATTGAGTCGAGGCGGACGCCGCGTATCCTGAATCGACTCCCTCAGTGCCTTGCCGCGATATTGCGTTGCTTCAGGTCCTTCATCCTGGCGTCCAGGTCGGCTCGCGAGAGGTAGCGTCCTCCCAGGATGACTCCTGCAATGCGGCGAGTGTTGGCGACGTTGGCGAGCGGATCGGCGTCGAGCAACAAGAGGTCGGCGCGTTTGCCCACCGCGACGACGCCGCGATCGGCGGCGACCCCCAGCCATTCCGCGGCCAGGCGGGTCGCCCCTTCGAGGGCGTGACGATTGTCGAGCCCGGCCTCGACCAGCGCCTCGAGCTCGTCGTGCAGCGCAAACCCCGGCACTAGTCCGGGCACCGGCGAGTCGGTTCCCGCCAGGACAGGCAGGCCCGCAGCCGAGAAGGCCATCACCAGCTTGCGATTGAAAGTTACGATGTTCTGCAGGTAGGCTATTTGGGCAGCGCTCGCGTGCGCGACGTACGGGTTGTGTTCGACGACGATCGGATAGAACGACGGCGGCAAGTATTGAAGCTCGGGCCGCGACTTGAGCGTCTTGGGATCGCGAGTCTCTTCCAAGAGTCTCTCGTCGAGCGTGAGCGTGGCGGTGAGCCAGGTGCCGTTGCGCTTGGCCATCTCGACGTAGCTCGGAATGGCCGATTCGTCCGGCTGACGGGTCTGCTGGGCAAACTCTTCGGCGTGGGCCACCATGTCGAAGCCGGGCTGAAAGAAGCTGTCGGTGATTCCCTTGCCCCGCTGGGGAATGTGCCCGACCACGCGCAGCTTGAGCTTGCGGGCTTCGTCGACGATCGCAGTGAAAGTCGCCAGATCCAGACTGCTGTACACCTTGATATAGCCGTAGCCCTCGGCCGCCGCGTCGCGCACCGCCTGGCGTCCCTGTTCGGGCGTCGTCGCAGAGCGGGTCATCCCGAGCGGCCAGGTCGGGTTCGGGCCATCGATCATTGCCGCCAGGGCGATGTGCGGTCCCAGCACCCGTCCGCTTTCGATCTCGATGCTCTGCCCCACCGTCTCGGACATCGCCGACAAGTCGAAGACCTGTAGCACGCCATTGGCCAGATACGGAGTGAAGGTGTCCTGCATCGGGGACGCGCCATCGACCGGCACGGGGCTGTGCAGAAAGAGGCGCAGCAGCCGGTCGTTCTCGACATGCACGTGCATGTCCGTCAGGCCCGGCATCAGCCACTTGCCGCGCCCATCGATGCGCTGGGAGGTCGAGTGGCTCGAGGTGTTCTTCGAGGGAGTGATGGAGATGATGCGTCCCTGCTCGACGGCCACGCTCATATCGTGTAATACGGTGCCATCTTCTGCCATCGTCACGACGGTGACGTGCTCGATGACAAGGGGGCGCAGGGAGGGGGTCGCGGGAGCAGAAACAAAGGTCACGGCTGCGATCGCGCCAAATGCTCCGAGCGCGGCAAGCCGGCGGTGTTTTGTCATGAGTGAGCTCTTTTTCTCTGGCGAGCAGGGTTACTGCGGGGGCGCAAGCCATCCAGCACAAAGCCGCGGGTGGCCTCGAAAATCGCCCCCAGCCCGCCGGCCGCACCGAACTCGGGAAATTCGTCTGAGAAATTGAACTGCAGATAGAGCGTGATCAGGCCATGCAGTCGGCCCCACAGGAAGAGTGCGACCAGCTTCGCATCGGCCGGGGCGAAGACGCCGGCTTCGATACAATCCCGTACGCAATGCTCCAGGGCCTCGATCGACTTCCAGAATGGCGCGGTGCGCAGTTTGCGCTTCGGATCCCCGCCATGCCCGAACAGCATCGCGTAATCGGACGGGTGCTTCCGGGCGAAATCGACGTAGATCCTTCCCAGCTCGGCGATTCGCTCGTAGGAGGCAACGGGAAACTTGGCCAGCGCCTGCCAGAGGTCGGCCTGCAGCCTGGCAGCCGTATCGACGACGACCTGTTCGATCAGCTCATCACGGCTCTTGAAGTGGCGATAGATGGCCCCGGGAGTGATACCCGATGCGCGGGCGACGAGCCGCATAGTCACCGGTTCGGTCTCGGAGCGGGCCAGCAGCTGCCGCGTGACCTTGATGAGCCGCGTTCGGGTGTCTGGTCGAGCGTCCAGAGCGGCAGTCATGAGCACCTAAGAGTAAACATTGTTCACATATTGTAAACAGTGTTCACTTGCATGTCAACATGAGCTCCAGCAACCCGCCGTTTTCGACGCCTTGAGGACATAATCATCAATCGGCCATTCGTTCCGAGCCTTCGGAGTCCCGATGGCCCTGGACCGGACTCATCTCATTCGGCTGTAAAAGGGCGCGCTCCCACCGGAGAGGGGAGCATCGGCGCCCTTCTCGATGACCGTGAAGTCGACGGTGGGACCATCGCTCATGATTTCCCGGGCGATGACACCGGCGTCCTTGACGACAGACCTGGCATCCCCAGTGCTCGCAATCGTGACCACCAGGCGTGGCTCCGGCCCGACCTTGTGGTCGACGTACAGTGCCAGCCAGGCCGCCGCCACCTCCTCGGTACCGGAGAAGCACTTCGTGAGCGCCGCGATCAGCGCATGGGGGTATTCCCTGGGCTGGCCCACCAGCACCGATCGTTCGGCCTCGACGACCTCGGTGGCGGCAGGGTCTGCAAAGGTTCCTTCGGCGAGCCGCGCGATCTCCTCGGGAAGAAAGGTGCGCCCGTAGGACCAGTTCGGATTCAGGACGGCCGGTACGCTGCCCTGAGAAAGAATGCCGAACAACTCGCGACCCCGCACGCCGAGATAGCCATGTTTCTCGGGCAATTGACGGACGGCTTCGTCGACCCGCTCCTGCGACGAGAAGATCGGCGTGATGTGCTTCTTACCGTCCCACCACTGAAGGATCTGCACCTGCTCTCCGGTTTGGAGAGTCCTGGTGCCTTCATGCAGGGGCACGGGCGTCAGCACGAAGAGCGTGCTATCAACCAGTGCGCGATAGAAATCCGGCCGTACGGCCGGATCCTGGGTGGCGCGGGCGAGCAGTGTTTCGAGGTCATTCATGGCGCCAAGCTAATGAGCTCGGCCCGGCTACCGGATGGCGTAGAGGTAGCCGTCGGTGCTGCCAACGTAGAGGACGCCGTCCGCCACGGTCGGCGAGGAGAGGATCGACCCGAGTGTCTGCATCGTCCGCATCCCGACGATCATCCCGTCGAGCGTGGGTTCGGTATACATGAGCTCTCTCTTGAGGCGGCCCTTCTCGTCGGTGTAGCGATCTCCGTTGGCCTTGCTCCCCTCGGTGCGGAAGGTGTTGCGAATGGTACCAGTCGTGAGGCTCACGGCCTGGAGGTAGCCGTCCGAGGTTCCGTAGAACGCCACGTCTCCCACCAGCGCCGGCGAGGAGAAGGACACCGCCTTGTTCTGAAGATCGAACTTCACCGCGCCGGTCGCCGCGTCGAGTGCCTTGAATCGGGTCCCGTCGGAGGTGGGGAAATAGACCACACCGTCGCGCACCGCGGGCGAGGCAATAGTCCAGCCGCCCTTGTTATCGTGGGTCCAGGCCGGCTCCCCGTTGCGCTCGTGGACCGCGTGGAACTTGCCGTCCCGGCCTCCCACGAAGACCATCCCGTTAGAAACCGCCGGCGAGCTGGGCAGACCAATCTGGTTGTAGCTGACGGTGTCGTTGCCGGTGGTATAGCGCCATTTCTCTTTGCCCGTGGCAGCATCGAGGGCGTAGAGATTGCGATCGAAGCTGCCGACATATACCGTGTTATGGGCCAGCGCCGGCGCGGCATGCACCACGTCGCCGGTCGCGAACGCCCACTTGAGCGCTCCGGTCCTGGCATCGAGCGCGTATATGTGCTGGTCGCCGCTGCCGATATACACCGTGCCGCCGCCCACCACCGGCGATGAGAGAAAGACGTCGAACGGGTCCGGCATCCGCTCGGTGCTCGGGATGGCGCCATGAATGCCCGGCGCCGTGAAGCGGCGCTCCCCCTTCGTGGCAAAGACCCAGTGTTGGGCGCCGGTGGCGGAGTCCACCGCATAGATGTTTCCATCGACGCTGGACACGTACACCAGTCCATCGGTCGAGATCTGGACGCAGTGCACCGGCCCCAGGA
>JBEPVJ010000146.1:0-5906 GCA_041691095.1 Gemmatimonadales bacterium | reverse complement strand
GGCGACCGCCGCGCTCTCGGCGGCGCGGTCCAACGCCAGCGGAGCCGAGGCCACCGTAGCCTCGGCAGAAGCGGCGGTTCGCAAGGCGTCGGCCGACCTGGCCCGCTACCGCACCCTCGCCGCGCAGAAGGTCATCTCCGCGCAACAGCTCGACCAGGCCCAGTGGGCCTATGACAACGCGCGCGCGTCGCTCGATGCGGCCACCAAGCAGGTCGCCGCCGGTGGCAGCATGGTGCAGGGCGCCGAAGCCGAGGTGACCGCAGCGGGCGCGCGCATGGCCGCGGCGCGCTCCGCGCTGGAAACCGCCCAGCTGCAGCTTGGCTATGCCGTGGTGGCGGCGCCGGCCTCCGGCGTCATCGCCAAGCGGGCTGTCGAGGCCGGCGCCCTGGTACAACCCGGCCAGCAGCTGATGTCGATCGTGCCGGACAGCGGCGTCTGGGTGACGGCCAACCTCAAGGAGACCCAGCTGGAGCGGGTGAAGGTCGGCCAGGCAGTGGACATCGAGGTCGACGCCTACCCGGGCGTCACCTTCCACGGCACCGTGGAGAGCCTGAGTCCGGCGACCGGCGCCAAGTTCGCGCTGCTGCCCCCCGACAACGCCACCGGCAATTTCACCAAGGTGGTGCAGCGGGTTCCGGTACGGATCCAGGTGGCGCCGGGCCAGGACCCTGCCCACCCGCTTCGTCCGGGCATGTCGGCCTCCATCACCATCATCACCGGCTGAGTGGTGGGCACCTTCGCGCTTCCGCTCCCCCGGCCCAACCTGGACCGCGCCCAGATCTACCAGGCGCGCTACCTCATCGCGTTTGCGGTGGTGCTGGCCAGCGTGCTCGAGCTGGTCGATACCAGCATCGTGAACGTGGCCATTCCCCACATGATGGGGAATCTCGGCGCGACACTGGACGAGATCGCCTGGGTCAGCACCGGGTACATCGTCGCCAATGTGATCGTGCTTCCGCTCACCAGCTGGTTTTCCGACCGGCTCGGCCGGCGGAACTATTACACCGGCTCGATTATGCTGTTCACCTTCGCCTCGGTGATGTGCGGCAGCTCCCATACCCTCGAATCGCTGGTGGCCTGGCGGATCGTGCAGGGCATCGGCGGCGGTGCATTGATCTCCACCGCCCAGGCGATCCTCTTCGACGTCTTTCCGCGGGAAGAGCGCGCCATGGCCAGCGCGATCTTCGGCGTGGGGGTGATGGTCGGACCCACCCTCGGTCCCACGCTGGGAGGCTGGATCACCGACAATTTCTCCTGGCCCTGGATCTTCTACATCAACTTGCCGCTGGGGATCCTCGCCGCGATCCTCTCATGGCGCTACGTCCCGGAGCCGAGCCATGGCATCAAGCGCTCCAGCACCGTGGATTGGGCCGGCCTCGCCCTGCTGATCCTGGGCATCGGCTCGCTGCAGATCTTCCTGGAGCGCGGCGAGGCTCGCGGCTGGTTCGACGCCCGGGAGATCCAGGTCGAGCTGGTCCTTGCCATCATCGGCGTCACGGGGTTCATCTGGAGGGAGCTGACCGCAGAGCACCCCATCGTAGACCTGCGCATCCTCAAGAACCGCCAGCTCGCCGTGGGCCTCGTGTTCGGCCTGGGGCTGGGCTTTGCCCTCTATGCCAGCGTGTTCGCGATTCCGGTCTTCCTCCAGGGCACCCTCGGGCTGGGCGCCTGGGAAACCGGGCGGGTCATGCTCCCCGGCGCCCTGGCCGCCGCTTTCACGATGGCGGTGATGGGAAGGCTCGGGCGCGCGCTCGATGCGCGGGTGGCCATCACGACCGGCGTGCTGCTCTTCCTGGTTTCGATGATCATGCACTCGCACCTCACGACCCAGAGCGGTGTGGGCGATCTCTTCTGGCCGATGATTCTCCGCGGCGTCGGGACCGGCATGGTCTTCCCACCGCTCACCGCCGCGGCCGTGGCGATGCTGCCTGCCAAGGACCTGGGCCAGGGCACCGGGCTCTACAACCTCGCGCGGCAGCTTGGTGGAAGCTTCGGGATCGCGATCGCGGCGAGTGTCATCACCCGGTTCACCGAGCAGGGGCGCGAGGCGCTCCGGGCCCACGTGAGTCTGTCCGAGCCCGCGACCCAGGCACGGCTGGCCGGGCTGGTGCGGAATTTCCAGAGGATGGGAGGCACCTTCGCCGAGGCGCAGCAGAAGGCGTTCGCGGTGCTGGACCGTCTGATGCGGCAGCAGGCCTCGGTGCTGGCCTACGACCGGGTGTTTCTGATCATGGGGATCACCTTCACCTGCATGCTGCCGCTGCTCTTTTTCTTCCGGAAGACGCGGGTTACGGCGGTGTCAGCGCACTGATCCGGCCCCGCGCCGAGGACAGCATTACCGCGCTCCGGGGCGCCCGGGAGACGAGCATCCGGGAAGCCACTACCGCCTGCGTCTACCCACAGGTCCTCCCCGGGATGCGGGTTACCCGGATCCTCTGGGTCACGACGCTGCGAATGCTCCGCCGGATCGGCCCGGCGGCCGCGATGCTGCCATTAACGACGATGGTGCGCTCCCATTGAATCGGCCCGAGCTTCCGGTCCCAGGTCAAGGAGCCATCTTCCTGGTTCTCACGCCGCATCGGCAACGCCAACGTGTCGTTCACGGCGCCGGTGGTATCGGTGCGGGCCTTCAGGCTCCAAGAGTAGCGCGCGTCATGCGGGGAGGAGGGCTTGAACGAGGCGGAAGCCAGCAGCGGGAAAAAATCTGACAGCTCACCACGCAGATCGGTGATCTCGGCGACCTCATCGGGAATGAAGGGCGCCTCCGATCGGGTGTAGTGTCCCTCCGGGCTCAGCGTTCCCTGCCAGCGCCCGCCCAGCAGTCCCTCCGCATCAGGAGCTGAGCGTCCTTCGGGCCCCTGCCGCCAGACCTGAAGCGTGTCATACCAGGCCGTGATACCGATCCCGGAATCGGTCCGGGCTGCCTGAACGATCAGCAGCCCGTCGCGCCCCGCCGTCTCCAGCCGCAGCGCCGTCCCCGATTCGCTCCTGATGTCGGTGCGCACCGACTCATGGAACGTGGCGCAGGCGAGCATGGCGACGGAATAGCGTGGGACCGACTCCTGCGGCAGGATCAGCGACAGCAGTGCGAGAAGCATTGGTGTCTGGTGCCGAGTCAGGGCGACCGGTAGCAGGAAACGGCTCATCACACTGAAAAGTGGATCCTTTCGCCCGGAGAGTCCATCCACCGCATTGCCGCCCTGCTTCGGCTCGCGGCCATCCCCCTCTCTGGAGCGCGACCGGCAAGCACAATCCACGTCTCAGAAAATATGGATCCACGCGGGCTGGCTCATCGACGTGCGGGGCGGGGAGACCCGCACCGACCAGTGGTACGCGCCGCCTTTTCCGACGCGATGAAGCACGGCGCCCCGATCGGGGTGGCCTAGGGGGACCGACGTCAGGCGGATACCCTGGACCGAGAACCAGGCCCAGGAACTCGCCTTGATGGTGGAATACGATATGACGCCGATGGAGGCGATCCGTACCTCGACGATCAACCCTGCGCGCCTGCTCGACATGGAGAAGGAGATCGGCGCGGTGGCACCGAGGCCCTGCGCCGATCTGATCGCCATGTCGGTTGGCCCGCGCAAAGATGTTCGCGAGCTCGAGCGGGCCAGGTTCGTGATGAAGGCCGGAGTAGTCTACTCCGCGCCCATGAACGGATACCGGTGATCGCGGGGCGGATCGAACGTTTCCTTGATCGACCGCGGTGAGATCCAGCGCATGAGGTTGAGCACCGAGCCCGCCTTGTCGTTGGTACCGCTGGCCCTGGCACCACCGAAGGGCTGCTGGCCCACGACCGCGCCGGTCGGCTTGTCATTGACGTAGAAATTCCCTGCAGCATATCGCAACGCGCTGGTCGCCTCGACGATGGCCCCGCGCTCTTGCGCGAAGACGGCGCCGGTCAGCGCGTACGGACTGGTCGAGTTCACCAGGGCGAGCGTGGATTTCCAGGCGTTATCAGGATAGACGTAGACGGTGAGCACCGGGCCAAAAAGCTCCTCGCACATGGTGCGATACTGCGGATCCTTGACCTGGATCAGCGTCGGCTCGATGAACCATCCCTTCTTGTCGTCCGCCCCGCCGCCGGAGAGGATGGTTGCACCCCGGTCCTTGCGGGCCCGTTCCAGGTAACCCGAAAGCTTCGCGAAGGCGCGCGCGTCGATCACCGCCCCCATGAAATTCCGGAAGTCAGACACATCGCCCATCCGAATATCCGCCATCATCTCGAGCACCTGCTGCTTCACATCGGGCCAGATGCTCGCGGGGATGTAGGCCCGGCTGGCCGCGCTGCACTTCTGACCCTGATACTCGAACGCCCCCCGCACCATCGCCACGGCCAGTGCCTCGGCATCGGCGCTCGGATGCGCCAGGATGAAATCCTTGCCGCCGGTTTCTCCGACCAGCCTGGGGTACGCGGCGTAGCTGTCCAGTCGTGAGGCCACGCCTTTCCAGAGTGTCTGAAAGACCCCGGTGGACCCGGTGAAATGGATCCCCGCCAGTCCGCGGTCCGACAGCACCCGCTCGCTGATCTGCTGCGAATCCCCCGGAACGAAATTGATGACCCCGGGCGGCAGCCCCGCTTCCTCGAGCAGCCGCATCACGAAATAATTGCTCAGCGCGGCGGTGGCTGCGGGCTTCCAGACCACCGTGTTTCCCATGAGGGCCGGAGCGGTAGGCAGGTTGGCGCCAATCGCGGTGAAGTTGAAAGGCGTCACCGCGTAGACGAATCCCTCGAGCGGCCGGTGCTCCATTCGGTTCCACATCCCGGGCGAGGAGCTCGGCTGCTCCGAATAGATTCGCTCAGCGAAGTGCGCGTTGAACCGGAAGAAGTCGATGATCTCGCAAGCTGAGTCGATCTCCGCCTGGAAGACCGTCTTACTTTGGCCCAGCATCGTGGCGGCGTTCAGGGTATGACGCCACGGACCGGCGAGAAGATCGGCGGCCTTGAGAAGGACCGCGGCGCGGTCTTCGAACTTCCAGCTGGCCCATTCGCGCTGGGCCCGCTTGGCGGCGGCGATGGCGGCCGAAATGGCGCGGGCGTCCGCTTGGTGGGTATCGGCCAGGTGATGTGAATGGCGATGCGGGGAGACCACCTTAACCGTCTTCGGGCTCCGAAACTCCAGGCCGTTCACGATCACCGGAATCTCGGTGACCATGCCGCCCAATCGCTTGAGTTCGGCCTTGAGCCCGGTTCGCTCCGGGCTTCCCGGCGCGTAGCTGAGGATCGGTTCATTGCGAGGCGCGGGAATGTTGGAGCTGGAATTCATGGTCTCTCTCCTGGTGTCATGAGGCAGCGCCGGCCGCTGGTCGGGGGGCGCCGCGTCAATCTAATCACGGAATTCGATCGGCTCCCACGAAGCCCGGCTGCGCCGGGAGCCGAAACCCGGCGCGACTGAGAATGTCCCGACCCTCCGGCGACAGCACGAAACGGCCGAAGGCGCGAGCCACCTCCGGATGGGGTGCGAACACCGGAATCGTGAGAGCGTAGACGATCGGCTCTCCGCGGAAGTCCAGGGAATCCGCCGCGCCCGGTCGCGGTCCAGGCAGTCGGACCTTCGCCTGGGCGTACCAGCTCGCCATCGCGGGATCGCTGAGATCGACTTCCGGAGCCAGCGTCACCCACTTGAGTCCCGCCGTCTGTGCCAGCGAGCGATAACTCCAGGCGTAGTCGAGCTCCCCGGCCTGTACCAGCCCGGTGAGCTGCGCCTCGTTGGGCCTGACGTACCGCGGATTCAGCGCCGCCAACAGCCGCGCAGCCAGCCCAGGCTGGTGGTAGTGGGCCTCGGCCAGCTGAAAGACCATCATTGCCCGGTACCCGTTCGGGTCCAGCCTCGGATCGGAATTTCCCCAGCGCACCTCGGGCCGCAACAGCACTTGCCACCAGTTATCTCCGGTGATCGCGG
>JBEPVJ010000145.1:0-5910 GCA_041691095.1 Gemmatimonadales bacterium | reverse complement strand
CGCTCAGGTTGGGCGTATCGCTCATGGGTGATCCATCTCCGCTCCCAGCGGCTCGAGGTCCCGGCCGCGGCAGGAGGTGCACAGACCATGCACGTCCACCCGATGGCGTCGGTAGAGAAATCGGTGCTCGTCGGCCGTCATGCGAAGCAGCCGTTCCAGCCGGTCGTTGGCGAACTCTTCCACTTTGCCGCATCGGCCGCAAATGAGATGATCGTGGGCGGGCCCTCCCGCCACCGCTTCATAGCGCTTGAAGCCTTCCCCAAAATCGTGCTCCCGCACCAGGCCGCTGTCGACCAGGACCTCGAGCGCGCGGTAGAGCGTTGCGGTCCCTACCTGGGCGCCCGAAGCACGGAAGCGGCGCTCCAGGTCTTCCACCGACGGATGATCCTCGGCCTGGAACAGCACCTTGGCCACCGCAATGCGCTGGCGGGTAACCGGCAGCCGGCGCTCGCGCAGATATCGGCGAAAGCGCCCGAGCAGTGCATCGGCCTCATCCGGGGAGAGCGGCGGCATCGTCCTCGGGAGGGAACCAGGCGACGGCGTCGACCGGAGAAGGCGGCTCTTCCTCGTCGGAGCGCTTGGGCACCAGCGCCAGCAGCTCGTCCAGCGCCGTGAGCGGCCCGCTCCCCACCTCGTCCAGACCCCACTCGAAGGCGCCCCGCTTCTTGCCCTTGACCGTGAGGGTGAAGCGGGCGGTGTAGATCCGGCGGCGGTCCCCATCCACTCGGGAAAGAATCGCTGTGCCAAAATCGCGGCCCTCGCGCCGCACGACGCGAAAGGCCCAGATCCGATCGATCTCCGCGATAGGCACCGCAGCTTTGAGCTCGGCGACCAGGCGGGTCCATCCCGGCCCTGTTCCCGGCCCGTTGGGCACTTCGGTCATGACTGGCGGCATTTTTCCACGTAAGATCGGAGCACGTGCATGAAGTCCTGGGCGTTGGTCACGACGCCATAGGCCTGGTGGGTCCCGCGGTCCTTCAGTTTGCTCACTACGAATTCGGTCTGGTCGACACAGATGGTCATCAACGGCTCCGGGCTTCCCCGGTGGGTGTGAAACGAAGGCAGCATGTTCCCGACCGCGATGGCATGGAGCGCCGTTGCGATGAATACGGCGCCAGTGGCCCGAACGGTGTGCTCGCGCATGGCGCTCTGGGCCTCCTGCGTGTCGGTGATGACGCCCGGCAGCGGACCGTCATCCCGAATCGAGCCGGCCAGGACGTACGGGACCTTTTGGGTGACCAGCGTGCGCATGATCCCGCTGCCGATCAGGCCCGATTCTACCGCTCGCTCAATCGACCCCGCCGCGCGGACCCGATTGATCGCGCGCATGTGCAGGCCGTGTCCCGCCGCAGCCGCCTTGCCCTCCCTGGTCATTCCCAGGGTGGTACCGAAGATGGCGGCCTCGATATCGTGGACCGCGACGGCATTCCCGATCAGAACCGCCTGGACGTAGCCGCTCCGGATGAACCATTCGAAGTCGGCTCGGGAACGGGAGTGCACCAGGGCCGGGCCGACCACCCACACGAGGTATCCGCCGGCGCGACGCTCCGCCTCTACCCCCTCCGCCATTTCCTCGTAGTTGACCGGTCGCTCGCGACTGACTTCGGTCGACATGAACCGGAACTCATTCGGCTTGGAACCGGTGCCGAGGAAACCCTCGGCGTACACCACAATGCCCTCGGAGCCGTCTTCGGCAAGCCCGATCGCCACCGGCTCACCCTGCGCGACGAGGCGGGGCTCGACCACCTCGAGTGCCACGCCTCGCCGCACCACCACACCGTCCATGCGAGGCCGGATCGGCATCTGCCACTGTCCGCCGACGCGGACATACGTAGGCAGGTTCGACGTCGAGAAGAATCCTTCGGGCAGCACGCCATCCACCGGCGCCGGCTCGAAGCGGGCATCGTGGGCATCGGCAAAGGGTGGCCGGGAGAAATCCGGAGTCAGGGAGTTCAAGGGGAGAAAACTAACTACCTTCATTCCATGCGCCGACTCACCCTCTGCCTCATGCTGATGAGCCGGAACCTGTCGCTCGTCGCCCAGGCTCCGTCCCGCTCCGATACCCTCCGCGCCGACACGACCCATACCGCCCGCCTGCCCGAGCTCGAGGTCCGCGTCACCCGTGCCGGAGAAAGCTCTTTGCGGGCTCCGCTCGCAGTCGGTGTACTCGGCGCCGGTGCGCTTCGCCGGAGCCAGCTCACCAGCGGCCTCGACGAATCCTTGAGCCGGCTCCCCGGCGTCGTGGTCTTGAACCGCTACAACTATTCCCTCGACCAGCGGGTGTCGCTGCGGGGAGCGGGGAGCCGGGCCAACTTCGGCCTTCGCGGCGTCAAGGTGCTCATCGACGGGGTTCCCCAGACCCTTCCCGACGGCCAGAGCCAGCTCACCAATCTCGAGCTGGGCATGATCGACCGGGTGGAGGTCCTCACCGGCTCGGCCGGGGCCCTGTATGGGAATGCGTCGGGAGGCGTCCTCTCGTTTACCACGGACACCCCGACACTGCCATTTGCGGCGCGCGGCCGCATCGTGGGCGGCTCGTTCGGCACCAGCAAGTGGGAGTCGGTGGTGAGTGGCGTGAAGGGGCGGGCCAGCGGCGTGCTGTCGGCCTCACGGCTCACGACCGATGGATTCCGCCAGCACAGCAAGGCTGAGGTGACGCAAGTAAACGGCAAGGGGGACGTGACGCTGTCGGACCAGTCGACGCTGGGAATCCGGTTCTCCGCGGCCGACGCTCCCACCGCGCAGAATCCCGGTGCGCTCACGTTCGCGGAGTATGCCGCGACCCGCGACAGCGCGGCCGGAACCAATATTTTGAGGGGTGCCGACAAGGCGGTGTCGCAAGAGCAGGCCTCGCTTCGATATCACTGGTTGGATGGACATGGCGCCGAGCTCGAAGCCATCGCCTTCGGGTTCCACCGCGACCTGACCAATCCGCTGGCGACCGCGCCGCCGCCGCCCGCGCCACTCACCGCGGGCACCTACAACAGCATCGGCCGAGTGGCCGGCGGCATCCGGCTGAGCGGGACGGTGCCGCTGGTGCGCGGGGCGCGATCACTCCGCGTGAGCGTGGGGATCGACCTGCAAACGATGCGCGACAACCGGCGCAATGAGCGCAGCAATGCCGGCGCCCCCACCGGCCAGCTCCTGGTCGACCAGCGGGAGACGGTGACCGAGGTCGGTCCCTATGCCCAGCTTCACTGGGAGCCGGTCGGGCGTCTGCTGCTGCTCAGCGCCGTTCGGTACGACCGGCTCACCTTCAGGGTCACCGACCGCTTCCTCGCGGATGGCATCGACAACAGCGGTGAGCGGGTTATGGGCAATGCCAGCGGAAGCGTAGGTGCAAGCGTCGCCCTGGGGGCCACGACGTCGGCGTATTCCAGTGTCTCGACCAGCTTCGAGTCGCCCACGACCACCGAGCTGGTCAATCAGGCCAATGGAACCGTGGGGTTCAACACGGCGCTGGGGCCACAGCGCACCGTGTCGGCCGAGGTCGGCCTCAAGGGGAGCCTGGGCGGGCGGCTGCATTACTCCGTGGCGGCGTTCGTGAGCGGAATCCACGACGCGATCGTCCAGGCCAAGGAGCAGGACGGTCGCGCCTTCTTCGAGAACGCCGGCCGGGTCAAGAACCGCGGCATGGAGCTGGGGGTGGGCGCGTCGCCGTGGCGCTGGCTCAGCCTTTCCGGCGCCTATACTTACGCGGGCTATACCTTCAGCCAGTACCGAATCCCGAATGGAGCCGCCACCGATACGCTGGACGGGAAGCGCCTGGCCGGCGTTCCCCGGCACTTCTTCCGGGCGGTGGCGAGTCTCACGGTCAGGCGCATCGGGCTGGACATCGACCAGACGACGGCGAGTGAGGTCTTCGGTGATGACCGTAACACGCTCCGTGTCGCTGGCTGGGGCGCTGGTGTCACCTCCATCCGGCTGAGCGGTACGGTCACCACCGGCGCGCTCCGGCTCCAGCCGTTCGGCGCGCTCAACAACGCCTTCGACCGGCGTTACGTCGGCTCGGTCAACATCAATGGTTTTGGTGGCCGGGTGCTGGAGCCGGCCCCGGGCCGGAATGCGCTGGTCGGGCTGGAGCTGGGGTGGCGATAGCACCTCGGGCGGACAACCAGCTAACGCTCCTCGACCACATTGACCGTCCAGCTGATGCCGAATTGGTCCTTGAGCCAGCCAACCTCCCCGCCCCAGGGTTGACGCGCCAACGGCATGTTGACGCGCCCACCATCGGCGAGACCGCGAAAATCCCCGCGAGTCGCACCTTATCGCTGCCAGTCAGCGATAAGGCGATATTGTCGCCCGGCTTGGGTGGGTAGTCCGGGTGACCGTCGGTTGCCACGATGACATCACCATCTGATTCCAGACGAGCGCTACCGACCGTATCACCTTTTCCGGCCTGGATGTCCAGTCGCCCGCCCAACACCTTGTGATAAAATTCCATCGCGCGGCGGGCGTTCCCATGGAAATTGATGAATGGATGCATCTGCATCTTGCTCACTGGGGGTTCTCCTCGATCAGCTTGGGGGACGGCGGTCACAACCGCCTGATTCGGCGCGTCATATCTGTGACGCGCAACGACCCGAGGATGTGACAATGTCCGAATCCGACTGGCTCGCCCGGCAGTTCGAGGAAAATCGAGCCCACCTCCGCGCGGTCGCCTATCGCATGCTCGGCTCCCGGAGCGAGGCGGACGATGCGGTCCAGGAGGGCTGGCTCAGGCTGAGCCGCGCCGACACCAGCGCGGTGGAAAATTTGAAGGGATGGCTTACGACGGTCGTCGCGCGGGTCTGCCTGGACCTGCTGCGCTCGCGCAGCTCGCGGCGGGAGGAGCCGCTGGACACTCACGAACCGGAGCCGCTTCTCGACGCCGAACAGGACGTGCTTCTGGCCGATTCGGTCGGGCTGGCGTTGCTGGTCGTGCTCAGTACTCTGGCGCCTTCCGAGCGGATCGCCTTCGTGCTCCACGACATGTTCGACCTTCCCTTCGACGAGATCGCTCCCATCGTCGGCCGCTCGCCGGCCGCCGCCAGACAACTCGCGAGCCGGGCGCGGCGACGGATCCGGAGCACCCCGGAGGCACCCCAGGCCGACCGGACTCGGGAGCGAGAGGTGGTAGAGGCGTTCCTGGCGGCATCGCGCGGCGGAGACTTCGAGGCCCTGCTCACCCTGCTGGACCCGGATGTGGTGTTGCGCCCAGCTGCCGCGCCGGCCAAGGGAGGGATAACAGAGGCCCGCGGTGCCGCGGCGGTGGCGAATACTTTCAAGGGCCGAGCGGCGGCAGCGCAAGTGGCCCTGGTGGACGGGGAGCCTGGATTGGTGTGGGCGCCAGGCGGAAAACCGAGGGTCGTCTTCGAGTTTACGATCGTCGAGGGAAGGATCCGCGCCATCGACCTCTACGCGGACCCCGCACGCCTCGGAGAAATGGAGCTGGCCATCCTGCCAGTCGCGTAGTGCTGGCGCTATTTGGCCGAGTGACCACGCCAACCGACGGGGTGGTCATCCCTCGATTTTGTAAATTTCCCGCCGGCCAAAATCCACCAGGTCGTGATAGCCCTTCATCACCTCTTCCATCTGCTTCTGATCCTCGGGGCTCATTCCGGCGCCCTGCATCCTCTTCTCGAATTCATCCAGGCTCGACACCTCCACCTCCGCGACGATCGTCCAGTAGCGCTCGCCACAGAAATCGGTCATGACCCGCATCGGTGGCATTCCGGCCTTACGGCTCATTTTGTCCATGGCTACGAACTTCTCCACCATCGGCCGGACTTTGCCGGGCTTGCAGTACATGACTTCACGAACCAGCAACATGGAGCCTCCTCGGGTTATCTGTGATGGGGCAACGTACTGATTGTAACGTCGGGACCGCAGGATTGTCACAGCTAGAGCAGGCTCACCGGGTCCCGGTCC
>JBEPVJ010000144.1:0-5920 GCA_041691095.1 Gemmatimonadales bacterium | reverse complement strand
TACGACATCCGAGTAACCCGCGGGCTGCAGCCGGAGCGGAGCAACGAGCTGACCGGCCACCAGCGCGCGGCCCTGCGGCTTTACCGCGCCACTGGCGTCCACCTCGGCGAAGGGCTCGCCCAGGTGGAGAATGATTTCCATGCGCCCGTCGGGAACGATGGTCTGGGGAGGGGCGCCGGCAAGATTGCCACGGAGGAACCAGAAGCACTGCACCACCGAGGAGAGCGGCGGCGGCGGTGCCAGCTCGAGGTACTGCACCAGGCCCGGCCTACGGCCGGCGTCGCATGAACGGCTTGGTGCGGACCGGCTGCTTGTGGGTGAGGTCGGTCGGCTTGTCGACGCCCTCGGCTTCCGCCCGGGCCTTCCTCTTCTTTTCGAGGATGGCCTTCATGGCGGCGAGATTGGGGTCGGCTGGGGGTTTGGGGGGCTTCTTTGCCATGATTGATGCTAAACGAAATGCGGCTGGGACGCCAGCAAGAGACTTTACTGGAGCAACTGCCTCCGGAGCTGCACCAGCTTACGGCGGACCGACCCGTCCAGCACCCGGTCCCCGACCCGAACGATGGCGCCGCCCAGAATCTCGGGATCCACGGAGAATCCGGCCAGCACTTCCTTGCCCAGGGCCTTCTGGAGTGCCTGAATGATGCCTTGTTGTGTAGCGGCATCCGGCATCCGGGCCAGCGTGATGCCGGCCCGCACCCGGTTGTTCTTCACGTCGAGCAGCCCGCGGTACTGCGTGGCCATCTCTCCGAACAGCAGCTGGCGGCCCCGCTTGACCACCGCGGTCAGGAACAGGACGAACTCCCTCGGCGCGCCGGGCAGGGCCGCGGCGAGGATCTCGGCCTTCTTGGTCTTGGTCACCTTGGGCGACATCAGCACGTCCTGCGCCCGCGGCGAGCCGTCCACCGCGGACGCGATCGCCTCGAGCAGACCGGCGTACTCCTCGCTCCGGCCACTCTTTTCACCGAGGGAAAAGAGCGCCTCGGCGTAGTTCAGGGCGATTGAAGCGGGCCTCAATGGGTCTCCACTTTCGCGAGGTAATCGAGCACGATCTTCTTGTCGGCATCGGAATCGAGCCGTTGTCCGATCACCTTGGCCGCCGCGCCAAGAGCCAGGTCCACGGCCTCGCGACGCAGCTCGCTGATGGCCTTGTCTCGCTCGCCGGCGATGTCCCGCCGTGCGCGCTCCACCACCGCCTCCTGCTCATGGCGAATCTTCTCGACCGCACCGGCCCGCTCTTTGTCCACCGCCGCCTTGGCGTCGGCGAGCAGCTGCTGGGCTTCGGCGCGGGCAGCCGCCTGTACCCGCTGACCGTCTGCCAGTGCCGTCTTCGCTTCGGTATTGAGACGCTCGGCGTCCGCGAGCTGCGCCTTGATCTTCTCTTCCCGCTCAACCGTCGACTTCAGGATGTTCGGCCACGCGAATTTCCAGAGGACGACCAGCAGCAGCAGGAATACCACCCAGGTCCAGATGAAAAGACCCGGGTTGACCGCGAACGGCGAGACCGGTTCACCCGGCTCCGCCGCGCGCGCGGCCTCCTGAAGAACCAGCAGCACAGCAAGCATGGTCAATTCACAAACTTGAAGAGCAGCGCGAAGACCATGGCGATGATCGCGGCGCCCTCGAGGAGGACCGCGAACAGAATCGCCGCACCGCGAATCTCGCCGGCGGCTTCGGGCTGCCGGGCAATCGCTTCGGCCGCGCTGCCGCCGATGCGGCCCAGGCCGATGCCGGCGCCGACGATGGCGAGCCCGATGCCGATGCCGGCGCCGAGAAGGCTGTTGTAATTCTTGGCGGCGACGGCGTCCATCGCCTGGAGCAGCATGAGCATGTTCAGCATGGCAGGATCCCTTTGGGTCCGTTGGAGAGTGAGCTTCGTATTGCGCCGCCCAGGGTCGGGGCCGTCTCTCCGGCCGGTCCGTCCCCTCGTGGTCCGCCAGTGCCCGAAGGCAGCGGACTTCATCGGTCCCTCGACCGACTACCCGGGGCAGAGTTGCAGCGCGCTCCTCTTCCCCCTACGCCTTACCCCCTTACCGCCCTACCCTCTTCTAGTGCTCGTGCTGCATCAATCCGATGAACACCGCGGTCAACAGCGCAAAGACGTACGCCTGCAGCACCGCCACGAACAGCTCCAGCATCATGATGCCCACCAGCAGCAGCACCGTGGTTCCCGCGATGCCATAGCTCCAGACTCCCAGGTTCCCGAAGAGGAACATGATGCCGAACAGCGAGAGAATGACGAAGTGTCCCGCCGTCATGTTGCCGAAGAGACGGACCGCCATGGCGAAGGGCTTGACGAACTTGCCGAGCAGCTCGATCGGCGCCATGGCCACCGAGATCAGCACGCCGGCTGCGCCGCCCATTCCCGGTACCACCGGGAAGATGCTCCGCATGTATCCCTTGGGCCCCAGCTTGATGAATCCGGCGATTTCCACCGTAAGAAACACCACGATGGCCAGCGCACCGGTGACCGCGACGTTGCCGCTCGGACTGGCTCCCCATGGCAGCAGGCCCAGCAGATTGGAATAGAGGATGAAGAAAAACAGCGTCATGACCAGGGGGGCGAACTTCTCACCGCCGTGCCCGATATTGGCCATCACGATCTCATCGCGCACGAACAGGACCAGGCCTTCGATCGCCGCGGCGAATCCCTTGGGCGCATTCTGGCCGGCGCGCTGCTTCTTGAGCGCCCGTCCGGCGGTCCACATGGTGAGAAAAACCAGCGTCGCGGAGACGAACAGAAAGACGACATGCTTGGTCGGCGTGACATTGACCGACAACGGGCCGATGTGCAGATCCGGCCAGCGGTGCCAGTGGATTTCACCGAACGGCGTGAAATCCAGCCCGTAGGCGTCCGAGGTGTGATGCATCACCAGCTCACCGATATCGAGCTGCGGCTTTGCGGCCTGGATCATCGGACCAGTCGAACCTCGAATAAGAGCAGCGGCAGCAATACCCCGAGAAATCCGATAGCGGTCGGCACCGCCGGGAAATGCTTCCGGTCCAGCCCCGCCGCGAGCGCGATAGCGACGACGCCCAGCAGCCGAAGCCCCATTCCCATGCCCCACCGCTTGATGAACAGTCGGGGCTCGGCCTGCTTCACCGGCTGAATCAGAGCGATCGATACGATCTGTATGAGAAGGGCCAGGGCGGCAAAGATACCCGCCGCAATCGCTCCCTCCACTCCCCAAATCCGGTACGACACCCCGGAGAGCAACCCACCAATCAGGATTCCGGCCAGTGCGGTGAGCTTCACGGACGCTTCCCGCCCCGCCAGGTTGACTGGTTGGCCGGATCCGCTTTGAGCTCGCGCCAGATACTCAGAAAGCCGAGGCCCGCACCCACGAACGTCCCCACCAGCATGAATAGCGGCTTGGTTTTGAGCCAGCTGTCGAGCCCCAATCCCGCCAGCAGAAACATCACGATCGCGCCGCCGAACCGAAGTCCGGACCCCAGGTATTTGTAGCCCTGGCCGATCGCCTTATCCGGCTGTTCCGGCTCCATATCCGGGCCAAAAATACGTGCTTGTGAAATATTTCGCAAGCGAAACCGGCCTTACGCGAAGGGCGGCTTCGGGGGTAATCTCCCAACCGGGGCAACTACTTGTCAGAGCGGCACGTAGGGTCATTGATCCCGGTCTGTTACCGACCTTCCGGCTCACCCACATACCGACCAAAATGACTGCCACCCAATCAGCGGATTCGACGTCAGATGTCGAGCAGTTAGGACGGCTGGCGCGCGCCGTGGCGGCCCTCCGAAAACAGGTGGCCCAGCGGATTGTGGGTCAGGACACGGTCGTCGATGGAGTACTCACGGCGCTCCTGGGCGGGGGTCATACCCTGCTCATCGGTGTTCCCGGCCTGGCCAAGACGCTGCTGGTCTCCACGATCGCCGAGGCGCTGGATCTATCGTTCAACCGGGTGCAATTCACGCCGGACCTCATGCCGGGCGATATCACCGGGACCGAGCTGGTCGAGGAGGATCCTACCACCGGCCGGCGGGGATTCCGGTTCGTGCCGGGGCCGGTCTTCGCCCACGTGCTGCTGGCAGATGAGATCAACCGTACGCCCCCCAAGACTCAGGCGGCGCTGCTTCAGGCGATGCAGGAGCACCAGGTGACGGCGGCGGGAAAGACCTATCCCCTGCCCGATCCCTTCTTCGTCCTTGCGACCCAGAATCCGATCGAGCAGGAAGGCACCTATCCGCTCCCCGAGGCCCAGCTCGACCGCTTCATGCTCGAGCTGCGGGTCGGCTATCCCACCCGGGAGGAAGAAGAAGCGGTGGTGGAACGCACCACCGGTGACCGCAGCGCCACGGTGTCGCCGGTGCTCGACGCGGCGACGTTGCGGTCCATGCAGCACCTGGTCCGGCGTATCCCGGTGTCGAAAGGGCTGGTACGCGCCGCGGTGTCGCTCGCCCGGATGACGCGCCCGGGCGATGCCGAAGCGCCGGCGTTCATCCGCGAGTACGTCGAATGGGGCGCCGGTCCGCGCGCGTCGCAATACCTGGTGCTCGGCGCCAAAGCGCGGGCGGCGATGGCGGGGCGGCCGATGGCCGATCTGGACGATGTGAAATCGGTGGCCTCATCGGTGCTGCGGCACCGGGTGGTCACCAACTTCAGCGCCGAAGCGGCCGACCGGAAGAGCGAGGACCTGGTGGCGGAGCTGGTGCGGGGACACGGATGGCAGGATAGGCAATAACACCGGCGAGGTGACCCAATGCATGACCTCACCCGCAGTTCTCTATTCGCGAGCAGTGTCGTGGCCCTTTGCACCGGCCCTACCGCCGCACAGCACGACCCCTATCGCCTGACCCACGCGGAAATCGCGGACCATTCGACGATCAAGACGGCCTATGAGGCGGTCGAACAGCTCCGACCCAGATTCCTGCACGCGTCCCATTTCACCGGCGGCGGCAATGCCGGCGCGAACTCGAGCTCCCCCCACTGGACCACGACGGACGACCCCTCCGGTGGCGACGCAAGAAGCCAGGGCGTCATGGTGGTGGTGATGGGAAGCGTGGCAGAGCTGCGGCACATCGCGGCGAACGTGGTCTTCTGGATTCACTATTTGAGTGCCGCCGATGCGTCTCAGCCCTACGGGAATGATCAGTCCGGGGTCATAGAGGTCCGCGTGTCTCCCACACCCATCAAGCCCGATTCGCTGCTTCGTCCAGGCACTCAGCCCGGACGCTAGTGACTCAGCGGCGACCCCTGACCAGCGCCAGGGCCAGGCTCGGGAGCCCATTCCCGGTAGATTCCGAGGCACCGGCGTTCAGCCGGGTCACTGGCGCGGGCTGGCCAAGTTAGATCGAGGACCAACATGACAGACCGTAAAGCGCTCATACGCGACTACAAGCAGCGTCGCCCGCCGATGGGCGTCTATCGCGTGCAGAACACCGTCACCGGCAACGCGCTGGTCGCGGCGGGCACCGACTTGCCGTCGAAGCTGAACATGCATCGGGCCCAGCTGAGCATGGGTGGCCACTCTTCTCGGCTGTTGCAGGTCGACTGGGCCCAGCACGGCCGCGACAGTTTCGTCTTCGAGATCCTGGACACGCTGGCACCGCCTGAAGAGCCGGGATACGATCCGATGGAGGATCTCACCGTGCTCGAGGATATGTGGCTGGAGAAGCTGTCGCTCCCGGCCGATCGCATCCACACTGTCAATCCCAAGCGACTCCCCAAGATCCGCTGATCGATGGCAGAGCCACTCGCCAAGCAGCTCGCCGCGTCGATGCTCGCAACGTGGCGCACCACCAACCAGGTCAGCATTCTTTTCATCGAGCAGATCCCGTCCGACCTGTCGGCGGCCGCAATTCCCGGGGTGCCACAGCGCACGATCCGCATGATCGCCGCCCATCTGCACAACGCCCGATGCCGCTGGATCAGGACGCTGCGCCGAGAGCACGGAGTTCCGGC
>JBEPVJ010000143.1:0-5938 GCA_041691095.1 Gemmatimonadales bacterium | reverse complement strand
ATCCACGCCAGCGGCGAGAGTGGATCGGAGGCCATCAACCGTCGCGCCGTCGCCTCGGCCTGCTCGTTCTGCCCGGCGGCAATCCACGCCACGCCGAGAAAGAACAGGGCATCGGCGTCGTTGGGCTCGCGCTCGAGACCCGCTTCGAAGTGGCGCACCGCCGCCGCCATGTGGCCCCGCTCATAGGACACGAAGCCCAGCAGCGAATGGCCATAGGCCAGCTCAGGCATCCGCTCGACCAGCCCCCGCGCGATCGTCTCGGCCTCGGCGAGCGTCGCCGAACCATCGGCCGCAATTCCGGAACGGATCAGCGCCACTCGGGCCCAGGCGCCCAGGGCCTGGAACGCCGGCGTATCGCCCTCGATCTCAATGGCGCGGTTGAGCAATACCATACCGTGATTGATGGCGGAGCCGTAGCGCCGGATCTCCATCCGGGCCTGGAGGTAGAACTCGAAGGCGCGCACGTTCTCGATGGAGCGATGGGCCAGCCGGCGATCCTCGTCGGTGGTGAGCGTGATGCCGAGCGCCGCCACGATCTCCCGTGAGACGCGCTCCTGCAGCTCGAACACGTCGTCCATGGTTCCGCTGTACTTCTCGCCCCAGAGCTGCACATCCCTTTCGGCGTCGATCAGCTGGGCCGTGATCCGGAGCGAGTTGCCGGCCTTGCGCACACTGCCTTCCAGCACGTAGCGCACGCCCAGCTCGCGGCCGATGGTCCGGATATCCTTGTCGGTGCCCTTGAGCCGCATGGCCGAGGTGCGGGAAATAACCCGCAGCGACCTGATACCGGCCAGATCGGAGATGATTTCCTCGGTCAGCCCGTCGCTGAAGTATTCGTTCTCCGGATCGGGGCTGCGATTGGCAAAAGGCAGCACCACGATGCCCCGCCCGTCCAGGCCGGACGCGTCGGCAGGCCGGGCCAGCGCCGCGGCGAGTTCCCGGCAGGTGCGGAAGCGGTCCGCCGGAGCGGTGGCCATCGCCTTGGCAATCACCTGGTCGAGCTGGACCGATACTTCGTTGCGCTTGCCCCGCGCCGACGGCGGCGCCGCCGTCATCCGCTGCGCCAGCATCGCCATCATGTTGCCCGCGAAGGGCAGCTCGCCGGTCAGGCACTCGTAGAGCACGCAGCCGAGGGAGTAGAGGTCGCTGGTCCCGTCGAGCGGCTCCCCGGTCACCTGCTCCGGACTCAGATATGCCGGCGTGCCGATCATCTCGCCCATTTGAGTGACGCGGCCGGCATCAGGCGCGGCCGTCACCCGGGCAATGCCGAAATCGGCGACGACCGCGTGGCCTTCGGTGAGCAGGATGTTTTCCGGCTTGATGTCGCGGTGCACGATGCCGGCGCGGTGGGCATAATCGAGCGCGTCCGCCACTTCGCCGGCGATGCGCAACGCGTCGCCCAGCGACAGCTGTTTTTCCCGGGTGAGCCGGTCCCGCAAGGACTCGCCGTTTACGAATGGCATCACATAAAACAGGAAGCCACCGGCCTCGCCCGAGTCGTGCAGCGCGAGGATATGAGGATGCTGGAGGTTGGCGGTGGTCTTGATCTCGGTGAGGAACCGGGTCGCGCCGACCGCGGTGGCAATTTCCTCGCGTAACACCTTGACCGCGACCTTCCGGTCGTGCTTGAGGTCGTGGGCCAGGTAGACGGTCGCCATGCCGCCCGCGCCGATCTCCCGCTCGATGGCATAGCGGTCACGGATGGCCGTGCGCAGCTTGTCCTCGGAAAGGCTCAAGCGAGAATTGTCCCTTGGAAATCACGTGGGGGGCGGATGCCGTAAAACTACCCTGCAGGACGAGGGGTCGCCAATAATTAGGGACACTTCATTTCCGGGCCCTCCAGGTGTAGAAAAAGTCCGAGCGTTTCGGTAAGACCGCCCGCCTTGCGCCGGCCTCCCGCAGCTACTGGATCAATATGTCTGACATTGTCAGAGATATTGTTTCCGCAGGATGCGCCTTCCGAATTCGGAGCTGTGTATGCGTCGCTTCGCCCTCTTCTGCGCCCTGGCCCTCACCCTGGGTGTCGTCGGCCTCCAGGCCCAGGCCAACCCGCGCCCGGTCCCGCTCTCCCGCGATACCCTGGCCTTCGTCAACGTGAACGTCGTGCCGATGGATCGCGAACACATTCTCTGGCGCCGGACGGTGATCGTGGCCCAGGGACGGATCATCGGCATGGGCAGCGCCGACAGCCTGCTTCCCCCGACCGGCGCGCGGATCATCGACGGAGAGGACCGGTATTTCCTGGCGCCGGGCCTGGCCGACATGCATGTCCACCTTCGCTACCCGAGCGACCTCACCCTGCTGCTGGCCAACGGCGTAACCCGCGTCCGCAACATGCGCGGCACTCCGCGCCATCTGGACTGGCGCACCCGAGTCGCCGCGGGCTCGTTGTCGGGGCCCCGGATCATGACGGCCGGGCCGGTTCTCTGGGGAAACCAGAATGCCCGCACGGCCGCCGAAGCCCGGGCCGAGGTGGACAGCGAGAGCACCGCAGGGTACGACTTCATCAAAGTGTATGACTTTCTCAGCCGCGACGCGTACGCCGCCATCGTCGACGAGGCGGAAAAGAAACACCTTCCCGTGGCGGGCCACGTGCCCACCGCCCTCGGGATCGAAGGAGTGCTCCGGGCCCACCAGGCCTCGATCGAACACGCCGAGCAGTACGTCTATCACTACTTCGGCGATGACCTCGACGACGCCAGGATCCCGGCGATCGCGCGGGCGACTGCGGCGGCCCACACCTTCGTCACCCCGACCCTGACCATCATCGGCAATTACGTCACCATGGTGGAGCATCGGGACGCGATGTTCCAGCTCCCCGAGATGCGCTACGTCGTCCCCGAGACCTACGCCTGGTGGCGGACCGACGTGAGAACCGGCTCGGGGCAGAATCGGCTGATCGATTCGTTTCAGAACAAGCTCGTAAGGGCGTTCCGGGACGCCGGCGTCCAGATGATGGCCGGCACCGATTTCTACGTATTCGGCCAGGTGCCGGGCTTCAGCCTCCATCACGAGCTCGAGGCGCTGCAGCACGCCGGGCTCACGCCCTATGAGGCGCTCAGCACCGCGACCCGGATCCCCGCCGCCTTCGCGGGTGACAGTGCCATCCTCGGCACGGTGACGGTGGGCAAGGACGCCGATTTGCTCCTGCTCGATGCGAATCCTCTCGACGACGTCGCCAACACCTCGCGCCAGGTCGGCGTCGTGGTGCGTGGTCGCTGGATGCCGCAAGCCGAGATTCAGGCCCGTCTGGACAGCCTGGCGTTGTCGTTCGCGCGCGAGCAGCGGTTGGTCGATTTCGTCATGCAGCATGGAGGGAAGGCGGCGCATGATCTCGCCGTGGCCGAAGGGCGGGCCGGCGCGTCGGCGTTTGGAGAAAGTACCCTCGACCTGGTGAGCGGGTGGCTGCTCCGGCAAAGCCGGTTCGACGATGCGATTGCCGTGCTGCAGTGGGTGACAGAGGCCTACCCCAGGTCAGCCGATGCGAGCGAGAGCCTCGGCGATGCCTACGTGGCCGCGGGCAACCGGACCCTTGCCGCCCAGGCCTACCGCGAAGCGCTGGTCCGGGACCCGAACCGCCAGGGGATTTCCGAGAAATTGAAGAAGACCCAGTAGCAGAAGGATGACCGCTACCGGCGGCGCCGGCGCTGCGCCAGCCGATAGGTCTCGGTACCACCGAGCAGCAAGGTGGCCAGCACCAGCGGTATCAGGAAATAGATCGCCCGGTACGCGAGCAGGATGCCCAGCAGCGACGGCACGCCGATCCGGGTCTTGAGCATCGCGACGGTCACCGCCTCGAACACACCGATCCCCCCCGGTACCTGGGCAATCAGGGCAGCGATCTGGCCCAGAATGAATACGCCGAAGAATCCAAAGAAACCCAGATGCATCGAGCTCGGCAGGAGGACATAGAGCGCGGCGCCCGAAAAAATCCAGTCTCCCAGTGAGATCAGGAGCTGCACGACCGCGAGGCCGACCGGGGGCGGCTTGACGGTCCAGCGGAAGATCTTGACCTTGGGCCCGATCGCGGACCAGGTCAGGTAGACCACTACCAGAGCAACCCCCAGCAGCCCCAGGGGGAGCGTCGAGCCGATCGGCAATTTGAGCAGGCCGGGGATCGCCCCGGGTTCCAGCGTGAACGACACCGCGGCACAGGTGGCCAGCCCCAGCACATACCCGCGAAGATTGAAAATGACGATCTTCGCGGCGTCGGCCTTTACGCCCTTCCAGTGCGAATAGAGCCGGTAGCGCACCCAGCCGCCGACCACGAAAGAAAACGGAAGATTGTTCGCGAAGGCGTAGCCGACGAACGACGTGAGCAGCACCTTGGGCAGCGAGAGGTCGCGGCGGTAGTGGCGCAGCGCGAGGAGATCTCCCGCGCCCAGCGCGAGGTAGCCCGCGATGGTCATCACCCCGGCCAGCAGCAGACGGCTGGCGGGAAGCGAGGTGAGCTCGCGAAGCACTTCACCGGCGTGGGCTCCGCCCAATTGGCGATGGAGCACGTAGAGCGCCAGCGCGAAGAGCGCCAGGGCGAGGATCCCACCGAGAATACGAATCACGCGTTGCCGGGTCATGCCCTCAATCTAGGATGCCAGAACGATCGGGGTGAGGTAGCTTGTACCACCGCCAGGGAGACTACGTGGCCCGGAACCCCGCCCTCTCGAATGCCCGCTTCGCCGTCACCGTCCTGACGGCGATGAATCTGCTCAACTACATCGATCGTTACGTGCCCAGTGCGGTCAAGCCGCTCTTCAAGAAAGAGCTGGGCTTCACCGACGCGCAGACCGCGTATCCGCTCACCGCCTTCGTCGTCGTCTACATGCTCACCAGTCCGTTTCTCGGATCCCTGGCCGACCGCTGGTCGCGCAAATGGCTGCTGGCTATCGGGGTGGCGATCTGGTCGCTGGCCACGGCCGGCGGCGCGCTGGCCACCGGGATCGTGAGCTTTATCTTCGCCCGCTCGCTGGTGGGCATCGGGGAAGCGGCCTATGCGACCATCGCGCCCTCCCTGATCAGCGACTACTTCCCTCCGGAGCGGCGCAACCGAATCCTGACGATTTTCTACGTCGCCATTCCGGTCGGCTCCGCCATCGGCTTCATCCTGGGCGGCGCGGTGGGCAGCGCCTACGGCTGGCGGGCGGCGTTCCTGGTGTGCGGGCTCCCCGGCCTGCTGGCCGCGGGGCTCGCGCTGCTGATCAAGGAGCCGGTCCGCGGCGGGCTCGATGCCATTCCCGACAACGTCATTCCAACCTGGCCCGACACGCTGCACCTGCTCCGGAAGACGGCGCCGTACGTCCTGGCGGTCGCGGGTTATGTGGCGGTGACCTGGGCGGCCGGCGGGATGGTGGACTGGTTCCCGACCGTGCTCTCCCGTCTGCGGGGAATCGACCTGGCGGTGGCGGACCGGATGACCGGCACCGCCACCGTCGTCGGCGGCCTCGCCGGCACTCTGACCGGTGGGCTGCTGGCCGATTGGCTCAAGGCGAAGACCCGCTGGCCGTATCTGGCCCTGAGCTGCATCTCGATGATTCCGGCCGCGGGTTTCGCGGTCCTGGCGCTCACGTCGCACAGCCCGAAGATCATCTCGCTCAGCATCCTGCTGGCCCAGTTCTTCATGTGGTTCTATAACGGTCCCATCAACGCGATCATCGTGAACGCGGTTCCGGCCCGGATGCGGGCGCGCGCCGTGGCGATTTCCATCCTGTCGATTCACCTGCTGGGCGACGCCATAAGTCCGACCATCATCGGCACCATCTCCGACCGCACCGGCAACCTGATGAACGGGATGATGATCATTCCGGTGATGATGCTGCTGGGCGCGGTGATCTGGGGCATCGGGTGGCGCCGGCTGGCGCCTCCCGCCGCAGCCTGACGCCTCCCACCCGCTTCGGTCCGGACCCCATGATCTCCATGCCATCGAGTCTCTGTCGAATTGCCC
>JBEPVJ010000142.1:0-5940 GCA_041691095.1 Gemmatimonadales bacterium | reverse complement strand
TTTCTGGCCTGGCCCCCTTACCCTTGTGCTCCGCGGCGGGGAGGGCAAGCTGCCGGACAAACTTCGCGGGCCGGAGGGAGGCTTTGCCGTTCGGCACACGTCGCACCCTGCCGTGGCTCACCTGATCGGGCTGCTCGACCAGCCACTCACCTCGACTTCCGCCAACCGTCCGGGGCAGGCACCGGCGGCAGGGGCAGAGCAAATCGTTTCCGCGTTCCAAGACGCATACGCGGCCGGAGAGTTGCTCGTCCTCGATGGCGGCGCGCTCGGCAACGTCCCTCCCTCGACCATTGTGGACTGCACCTCACCGATCGCGGTGCTGGTTCGAGAAGGCGCACTACCGCGGGCCGAGCTGCGGCGTGCGGTGGGAAGGCTGGCGCCATGAAGGTGCTGTTCGTCTGTACCGGGAATACTTGCCGCAGCGCCATGGCCGAAGCCATGCTCCGGCACGCGGCGGCGGAGGCCGGCATCGCGAGCCTCGAGGTCTCCTCGGCGGGCATCGGAGCGTGGGATGGCGCAGCCGCGTCCGAAGGGTCCTATCTCGTGCTGCTGGAACAGGGGCTCGACCTCTCGAACCACCGGGCGCGCCTGCTCACGAGAGAGTTGGTGGATCAGGCGGACGTGATTCTCACCATGGCCCGCTCTCACCTCGGACGGGTTCGCGAAATGGGCGGTGGGGCCCGCGCCCATTTGCTGGGGGAATACGCCGGGCGCCTCGGGGACGACAGCGAGGTGCGAGATCCGTACGGAGCCGAACTGGAGCAGTACCGCGAGACGCAGCGCGAACTTGCGGCGATGATACCATCAGTGCTGTCCAGACTCTCGGGGGCCGGGTAATGGACGTTGGTGGCTCGACCCGGGTCTATGCGCTCCTCGGAGATCCGGTGGCGCATTCCCTGTCGCCCGTCATGCACAACGCCGCGTTCCGCGCCCTGGGCCTGGACGCCATCTACGTAGCGCTTCGGTGCACCGAGCGCGTCCTCGACGGAATCATGGATGCGCTCCTGCGGCAGGGCGGCGGCGGCAACATCACCATCCCGCACAAGGAGGCCGCGGCGGCCATTCTCGCCGGGCGGGGTGACTGCAATCTGCCGGTCTGCAACACCTTCTGGAATGAAAACGGCGTCGCCCGCTGTGCCGAGACCGACAGTGAAGGCATTCTGGCCGCGTTGACCCGCCTCGGAGCGGCAGGGGGCCCCTGGTGTCTGATCGGCACTGGCGGGAGTGCCCGCGCCGCGCTTCGGGCCGCACGAGCCGCCGGCGTCGGCGTATCGGTGCGATCGCGCAGTGGCGAGCGTGCAGCCCAGCTTCAGACAGCGGCGCGGGATTCCGGCGTGCCCGTGGCCAGAGTCGAGGACTGCTCCGTGATCGTCAACTGCACTCCCCTCGGGCTTGCCGATGCCGATCCGCTCCCGGTCCAACCGGGAGAGACCCCATCAGCGGCGACCGCGCTCGATCTGGTCTATCGGAGAGGAGAGACCCGTTGGGTGCGCTCCATGCGCGCGGCGGGCTGCGTTGCCGCCGATGGCCGGGAGGTACTTGTTGAGCAGGGGGCGGCCGCATTCCAGCGGTGGTTTCCAAAGCGGCCGGCTCCCAGGGAGGTCATGCGTGCTGCGGTCCACTCTGCGCTGGCCTGACCTGATCCAGACCTTCGGCGCAGTCGAGCGCTGGCTCATGCCGGCGGAATGCCTGATTTGCCACTCCGGACTCGCCGCGACCTCCCACGATCCTCTGATCTGCGGGCCGTGCGCCAATCGCTGGACGCCCCTGCACGAGCCTCGCTGCCCCAGTTGTGGCCAACCGCTCACCGTGGGCATTGCCTGCCGCCTCTGCACCGGGTGGCCGGTGCAGCTCAAGGGGGTGACCAGCGCCGTCTGGCTCGATCAGGGCGCCCGCCGAGCGGTCCATCTGTTCAAGTATGAGGGGTGGTGGCGCGTCGGGGTGGTGATGGCCGACGCCATCCGGCGGCTGGCGCCGCCTCAGCCCGGATCTACCCTTGTGCCCATTCCGCTGGGCGCGACGCGGCTGCGTACCCGGGGTTATAATCAGAGCGCCGTCCTCGCGGATGCTCTCGGAAAGCTGCTCGATCTTCCGGTTTCTCATGACGCCATCCGCCGGCGCCGTGAAACGACGACCCAGACCGCGCTGACGCCGGAACAACGGCGAGCCAATCTGGTCGGAGCGTTCGAGGCGACCGGCGCGGCGCCGGTCAAACCGGTGCTGGTCGACGATGTGTTTACCACCGGTGCCACGCTGGAGGGTGCCGCAGCGGTGCTGATTGCCGCGGGAGCCACTGCGGTGTCCGCCGTGACGTTTGCGAGAGCACAGCGCCCGCTGGCGGATGCCGCGGCAACGCTTGCCTCAGGTCCGCCATCACTCTGACGGAGACGGGAATGACCAAGCGGGTTGCCATCAATGGATTCGGGCGCATCGGCCGGAACGTTCTACGGGTTGCCAGCCTGGGCGGAGCGCCCGAGCTCGAATTCGTCGCCGTGAACGACCTGACCGACACCAAGACGCTGGGCCACCTGCTCAAATATGATTCGGTGCACGGACGCTTCCCCGGCACGGTGGAACCGCATCCGGACGGCATGCACGTCAACGGCAAGACCATCCGGTGCTTCTCGGAGCGGGATCCTTCCAAGCTTCCCTGGAAAGACCTGAACATTGATTTCGTGCTGGAATCGACCGGCCACTTCACGGATCGTGACGGCGCAGCGAAGCACCTCTCGGCAGGGGCAAGAAAGGTCATCATCTCTTCGCCCGGGAAGAAGGAAGACATCACGATCGTGTTTGGAGTGAATCACACCAAATATGATCCCGCCGCCCACCATGTCATCTCGAACGCCAGCTGCACCACCAACTGCCTGGTACCGGTGGTGAAGGTGATCCGGGAGCAGTTTGGCTTCGTCCGCGGATTCATGACGACGGTGCACGCCTATACCAACGATCAGAGCATCCTCGATTTGCCTCACAAGGATCTTCGTCGCGCACGGGCCGCCGCCATGTCGATCATTCCGACGACCACCGGTGCCGCCAAGGCGACAGCCCTGGTCATCCCCGAGCTCAAGGGAAAGATCGACGGTGTCGCGCTGCGGGTGCCGACGGCCGATGTCTCGCTGGTGGATCTCACCTGCATCGTGGAGAGGACCACGAGTGCAGAAGCGGTCAATGCCGCGTTCAGGGCTGCCGCCGCCGGGGACCTTAAAGGAATTCTGGCCGTGAGTGACGAACCGCTGGTGTCCATCGATTATACCGGCAACCTGATGTCGAGCACCGTCGACTCTCAGCTCACGACGGTACTGGAAGGCAACCTGGTGCACGTCTCGAGCTGGTACGACAACGAGATGGGATACTCGGCCCGCTGCGTGGACCTGATGCGCTACGTGGGAACCCGCGACGGATGAAGCGGAGCCTTGCCTCGCTTGAGGGGCCCCGACTGGACGGGCAGCGCGCGCTGGTGCGTGTCGACTTCAACGTGCCGGTGAAGGATGGCATCGTCACCGACGATACCAGGATCCGGGCCGCCCTGCCGACCATCAAGTACCTACGCGAAAAGGGCGCCCGGGTTATTCTGCTTTCCCATTTCGGGCGCCCCAAGGGCGGTTCCGATCCGAAGTATTCCCTGCGTCCCGTCATCCGGCCACTCGAGGGACTGCTGGGCTCCCCGGTAGGGTTCATCGACGACCCGGCCGGCGATGCCGCCGTTGCCTTTACCCGCCGGATGACTCGGGGCAGCGTCGCGCTGGCGGAGAACACCAGGTTCTATCCCGGAGAAGAGACCAACGATCCCGAGCTGGCGCAGCGCTTCGCGGCGCTCGGCGACATTTACGTCGATGATGCTTTCGGCTCGGCACACCGCGCCCATGCAAGCACCGAGGGCGTCGCGCGCCTGGTCAAGCCGGCTGTGTCGGGGCTTCTCATGGACAAGGAACTGGCTTATCTCGGCCAGGCCCTGAATGCGCCGAAACGCCCCTTCGTGGCGGTGCTGGGCGGCGCTAAAGTGAGCGGGAAGATGGATCTGATCGAATCGCTGCTGCCTAAGGTCGACTCGATCCTGATCGGCGGTGCGATGGCCTGCACGTTTTTCAAGGCGATGGGGCTCGAAGTGGGTCGGTCGCTGGTGGAGGACGATCGCGTCGAGCTCGCCCGAAGCCTTATGACCAAGGCCGGCAGCAAGCTGGTGCTTCCGACCGGCGCCGTGGTTGCGCCCGAGCTCAAGGAAGGGATCACGACGCTCACCGTACCGCGCAACAAAATCCCGGTGGGCTTTGCGATGTTCGACATCGATCCCGCCACGGTGCGCTTGTTCAGCGAAAAGATCCTGAGTGCCGGCACCGTGCTGTGGAATGGGCCCATGGGCGTCTTCGAAACCCCGCCGTTCGATACGGGCACCCGCGCGATTGCCCTTGCGATGGCTGAAGCCACGAAGAAGGGCGCCGTCACGGTGGTTGGCGGAGGAGACTCGGCCGCGGCGGTGACCCAGGCCGGGCTGGCGAGCAAGATCTCTCATGTCTCGACCGGAGGCGGCGCGTCACTCGAGTTTCTGGAGGGAAAGGTCCTCCCCGGTGTCGCCGCGTTGGACGAGGCATAGACCACTCGATGCGACCGCTTCTCTTCTGCGCAAATTGGAAAATGCAGATTGGCCCTTCCGAAGCTCGCGATTTTGCGGAACGCTTTCGCGCCGGATACGCCGGCATGGAGGACCGGGAAACCTGGATTTTCCCTAGCGCCGTAAGCATCGAAGCGACGGTATCAGCATTCGCCGGTGCGGCACGAGTACGGATCGGGGCCCAGGATGTTCATTGGGAACCCAAGGGCGCGTTTACCGGCGCTGTGTCGGTACCCCTCGCGAAGGCCGCCGGCGCCACAGCGGCGCTGGTAGGCCATTCCGAACGCCGGCACGTTTTTGGTGAGACTGATGAGGAAACCGGCCGAAAGGTTCGGGCGGTGCTGGCGGGTGGATTGGCACCGGTGCTTTGCCTCGGCGAGATGCTCGAGGAGAGGGAACGGCACGATACCGCCGCGGTGGTGAGCCGCCAGCTGGGAGCCGGCATCGATGGTCTGTTGCCCGAGGAGCTCGACCGCACCGTCATCGCCTATGAGCCGGTGTGGGCTATCGGCACCGGCCGCAACGCCACTCCGGAAGACGCCGCCACGGTCCATGCCGCGATTCGGGCAGCTCTCAAGAAGCGGGGCGCAACGTGTATCCGGATCCTCTATGGCGGGTCGGTGAATCAGGGAAATGTCGCCGATTTGCTGGCCCAGCCGGAGCTGGATGGGGTATTGGTGGGTGGCGCGAGCCTCGATCCAGACGGATGGGCCCGGATCGTCGCCACCGGCATCGGCTGACGCTCGATCCGTTAGCCTCAGGGTTTGACTGAGGGCCTCGCGCCGTCTACATTGTTGGGCTAGCAACTACTGGACTGGGAATGCTTTACACCTTCTTACTCAGCCTGCTGATCCTGGACGGCCTGATCCTCACGGCTGTCGTGCTGCTCCAAGCGGGGCAGGGCGGCGGACTCGCGTCGATGGGCGGTGGAACCACCGATCTGGTCATGGGTGGCCGTCAAGCCGTCACCATCCTCCACAAGATGAGCTGGATCACCGGCGGCGCCTTCATGTTCCTCGCCCTCCTGTTGTCCATCGTCGCTTCGAATGGCGCCGTGGGCGATAGTGCGGTCCAGCAGCGTCTGCGGCAGCAGCCGGCCCAGCAAACAGTCCCGGCCGCTCCACTGCAGACCACGCCGACCCCGAGCACCGCAACGCCTCCGCCAGCGCCGGTTCCACCCCCAGCGACCAAGCCCTAGTGGTCGTACTCTTGAGCGGGGAGATCAGATGACCGACCTCCCTGCTTTCGTATTACTGGAAGATGGCACCTGGTTCGGCGGCACGATGCGCCTGCCTGTTGCGCCGGCCCTCGGCGAAGTCGTCTTCACC
>JBEPVJ010000141.1:0-5987 GCA_041691095.1 Gemmatimonadales bacterium | reverse complement strand
AGGGCCTGCGACGTCGAGCGGAACATTCCCGGCATGGCGATCAGCGCGACTGTGACCGCGGCGAGATAGGCTATCAGGAGCAGGAAGAGTCCGTGTGCCATCGATCTCTCCAGGGAATGGTGCCGAACCGTCGGCGGCACCAGAACGAGAATGCCCGGTCTCGTGGTTCAGGAGTTGCATTCTCTCCCGGCGGCGCTGACCTTAGTCTGCCGATCCCGAGGTCCCGTCCCCAACCTCAGAGCCCGATGACCCGCCGGCTGCTGTTTTCGACTCTCCTGCCCGCATTCGTCGCCCTCGCCTGCGTTCAGCCCTTTCGGCTCGCGCAGGATGATTCGCCCACTGTGCTCTCGCATCAGGACATCAGCGCCCCCAACCCAGCCGACATCGGCCCGTACAGGGTAAGGACGCTGTTTTACGGGAGCGGGAAGGACAGGCGGCGAGCGGAATTCCGTGACTCGGTGACACTCAGGACCGGCAGGGTGAACGCGACCAAGCTCGCGGCCGGCCCAACCCCGGCGCTGACCAAAGAGCGAAAAAAATACTGGGGATTCGGATTCGACTCGCTGCCGATCAACGGACGGGTCTGGTATCCCGAGGGTCCTGGACCGTTTCCATTGGTGCTCATCGTCCACGGCAACCACGAGATGACGGAGTTCTCCGACCCCGGGTATGGCTACCTGGGCCAGCTTCTGGCCAGTCGCGGGTACATTTTGGCGTCGGTGGACGAAAATTTTCTCAATGGGAATATTCGCGGCGAGAACGATGCCCGCGGGTGGATGCTGTTGCAGCACCTCAAGACCTGGAAGCGCTTCAACGATTCAGCGGGAGGACCATTTCAGGGAAAGGTGGACCTCGGCAACATCGGGCTGATGGGTCACTCGCGCGGCGGAGAAGCGGTGGCAATCGCGGCGGCGTTCAACAAGCTCTCACACTATCCCGACGACGCCACGATCGCCTTCGACTTTCACTTCGGCATCAAGGCCGTCGTCGCGATCGCGCCGGTCGACGGGCAGTACAATCCCGCCAATCGTCCCACCCCCCTCGACAACGTCGACTATCTGGTGATTCACGGCTCCCACGACGGTGATGTGTCGGCATTTTCCGGTCTCCGCCAGTACGCCCGCATCCGGTTCAACGACGGCGCCCCGCACTTCAAGGCCGCGGTCTGGATGTACCGGGCCAATCACGGCCAGTGGAATACCGTGTGGGGCAGTGGCGACGGCGGTCGCGACAGTCCCCGGTTCCTCGATTTGCGCGGCCTCATTCCCGCCGAGCAGCAGCGCCAGATGGCGAAGGTATATCTGTCGGCCTTTCTCGAGGCGACGCTCAAGGGCCATTCCGAATACTTGCCGCTGTTCCGGGACCACCGGGTGATCGGGGGATGGCTCCCCAAGACGATTTACGTAACCCGCTTCATGGACAGCGGCTTCCACGCCCTGGCTACCTATGATGAGGATGTCGACGTGGCCACCGGTACCGCGCCAGGCGTCACGATCCGGGCGGAGAGCCTGGCGACGTGGCGCGAGGGAGTGCTGCCGCTGCGCTCCCGCAATCCCGACGAGGGACACTACGCCGTCTGGCTCGGGTGGAACAACCGGATCGCGGGCCCCGACACGATGCAGACCGGCGCGCCGGCATGGTACTCGATGTCGGTGGGAGACTCGCTCGCTTCCGCCTGGCAGATAGGGTCACGTACCGCGCTGGAATTTTCTCTCTCGCCGACCAAGGGAATCCCCGAGCCGCGCGAGGCGCCCAAGGATACGACCAGCAAGGACTCGACCAAGAAAGCGGCAAAGCGCGCCCCGAAGCCACCGCCGGTTCCCCGAAAGGTTCCGACGGCGGCGGATTCGCTCCCGATTCAGCTGTCGATCGAGCTGACCGATTCGAAGGGGACCACGGTACGACTGCCGCTGAGCGGCTACGGGGTAACCCGCCCGCCGATCGAAGTGACGGTACTGAAACGCCGGGGGCAGGACAAGGCGAACTTCGCGAGCCTCGCCGAGCTGGTGCCGCAGACCTATGTCATCCCGCTGACAGACTTCATCGCCGCGGCACCGGCGTTCGATCCGTCCCGCCTCGCCAGAATTCGATGGGTGTTCGACGGGACTCGAGCAGGCACCGTGGTGCTCACCGACGTGGGTCTTTCCAACATCGATCCGCTGTTTTTCACAGCGGCCAAGCGCTGAGGCTGCCCATGCCGTTCCTGTCGCGATCGCTGCTGGCATTGGCGCTGTTGGCGACGCCCGCCGTGGCACAACAGCTTCCCACCGCGCCGCTGGTGCTCCGGCTTCCCGGAGGCGCCCAGGCAGCGGGGTTCGGCAATGGGTTCACGGCTGGTCGGGGCGCCGAGGTCATCTTCTCTAACCCGGCCCAGATCGGGGCGGAGCGCGGCACGACGCTGTCGCTGGCCCGATACGGCTCATCGGCCACGGAGGGGACATTCTCGACCGTCGGTCCGTTCGGCAAAGTCGCGATCGGCGCGGGGGTGCAGTATCTCGACTACGGAACGCCAGTGGGTCCCGATTTCTTCCTCCGGCCCGCCCAACTTCCCGGGGGGGGCGAAACCTCCTCGTCGAGCCTCGCGGCCACCATCGCCGCGAGCACCCGCATCAAGGGACTGCGTATCGGGGTCGCCGCCAAGTACGCCCAGGAACGGGTTGGCGCGCTCGGAGATGGCGGCTTCGCGCTCGACATCGGCGCGGCGCGGGAAGTGGGCCGGGTCACGGTGGGAATCGTGGCTCAGAATCTGGGTCGTGGCCTCGATGTCCTCGATACCCGGCGCGCATCGCTGCCCTCCCGAGTAAGCCTCGGCGTGGCCTCGCCTACCGTACTCGTGAGCTCCTACTTCGATGTCAGGGCCATGGCCGCGGTCGTCCGGGAGCGGGATGGCCGGATCACACCTGCGGGGGGAGCGGAGCTGATCTATCAGCCGCTCGATGGGTGGTTTTTCGTCGGAAGGATCGGCGCTCGGCGCACCCAGGCCGATTTGGAGCCGCAGGAATCGCCGATTACGGTCGGCGGCTCGTTTGGGCTGGATCGCCTCTGGATCGATTACACCTTTCAGCCCTCTCGCGGCTTCGGCTCTATTCACCAGATCGGACTGAGAATCCGGTAACCTCGGTATCGTGGTGCTGCCTCCACAGCGAGGCTGCGGTCCGTGAATGAACCACGCGAGCTGGAGCCTGTAACGGAGTATAGTCGACCAAGATTTCGGCACTGCCGTTTACTGCATTTTTCTTTAACTCATTCATTTATAATCAGTTACGACATAGCGTGCTAGCGTGCTGTATTGCAATAATACGAAACAAGAAACCGGGGCACGGCCGTTGCTCTTGTAGATGCCGGAAGTCGCATCTACCAGCATCTGCCGAGGTCCCATGTCATCGAACCGCTTGGTACTCGTTGTCCTGCTCAGCGCGGCGCTCGGTAGCGCCGCCTGTAGCGGGAACGAGTCGTCCCCCCTCGAACCCACCGCCCGGACACCCGCGTATTCCGAGTGGACCGGCGGCAGTTCGGAGCCCGCCGGGAGCTACTCCGAGTGGGCGGAAAGCAGTCAGGAAGATCAGCAGGGTCAGCACGGCTGGGGCGACAGCAAGCCCGCCTCGTGCAAGCCACTCAGCGCCCGCTCCGAGAGTAAGGACATCGGGCCCCAGGGCGGCGTGCTGCATATTGGACCGCACCTGCTCACCGTGCTTCCCGGCGCCCTGCTCCAAACCACCCGCATAACCGGGCAGATCACCGCCGACACCGTCAACTCGGTTCAGTTTTCTCCCGCGGGCCTGCAGTTCCTGCTGCCCGCGGTGCTTCAGCTCAGCTACGAGAACTGCAAGTCGCTGGACGCGCGCAAGATGAAGGTGGTCTACACTACGAACAACCTGCTCTCGCTTCTCGAGCTGATCCCTTCGGAAGATCGCCGTCTCAAGAAGACGGTCGTCGGGCTGGTCCGCCACTTTTCTCGCTACGCCATCGCTTACTAGCATGACCATGCTTTCGTTCGCGAACCGAGTCCCCGAGCCGCCAGGACGGCGTCCAGGCGAAGCGCTTCGCGCCGCGAAGGCGGACGACCAGGCGGGACGGCTGGATCATGCGCTGGCGGGTTACAATGACGCGATACAGCTGGCGGAGAAGGCCGGGGAAAAAATCATTCTCATCGAAGCTTTGCGGCGCCTCGGTGTCATTCACCACCGGCGCAACAGCGGCGAGCTCTCTGCGGAGCTCTGCCGGCGCAGCTACTCCCTGGCCGACGCCTCGGGCGATCGGCACCAGGCCGCCGAGGCGCTCAACGCCCTGGGCGGGTTCGATTTCGAAGCGGGAGAAATGCTGGCGGCACGGCGGCATTTTCAGCGGGCGCTGGCCCTGACCGAGAATCAGCATGACCTGCGGGGCCGCATCGAACAGAACCTCGGCATTATTGCCAGCGTTCAGGGGGACGGCGAGATCGCGCTGTCGCACTATGCCCGCGCGCTCGAGGCGTTCGAGTCCACCGGCAACAGCCGGGACCGCGCCATCGTCCTCTACAACATGGGTCTCATCGCCCGAGCGCGCGGTGAGGCGGCGCTCGCGGTCACCCGCCTCGCCGAGAGCGCCGACCTGGCGAAGAGTCTCGGCGACCTCCACCTCGAAGGCCTCTGTCACCTGGGCCAGGCGGAAGTCGCGCACGACGGCCAACAGTATGCAGCGGCCAAGATCAGCTCGCTGCGGGCCCTGGAGATCTTCGAGCTCCTCGATCTGCCGATGGACCGCTCGGGAGCCCACCGGATCCTCGGCATGGTGTATCGGGATACCGGCAAGGCCCGCGAGGCGGGCCACCAGCTGCGCCGGGCGGTGCAGCTGGCCGAAGAGACCGGCTGGATGCTGGGGGAGGCGGAGGCGCTGCGGGAAATGGCCCGCCTCAATGAGCAGGCAGGCTGCCGGACCGAGGCGGTAACGCTCCTGACCGTCGCCCACGGGCTCTTTTCGCACGTAGACGCGCGGGTCGAGCTAGCCGACGTTTCCCGCAGGCTCCAGGAGCTGGCAGCGGCCTGAGCGCTAGCCGGGCGGCTGCTTTCCCATCGCCTCCGCGCCCGCCAGCATCCGATCGAGATCCTCCTTCAAATAGAGTCTCCCGTTGGCAATCACGGCGCTGATCCGCGACGTGTTCCTGATATCGGTCAGGGGGTCGGCATCGAGCAGCAGCAGGTCGGCGAGCTTGCCCCGGGCGATGGTACCCAGGGAATCGGTGGCGCCGAAGTACCGAGCCGGTGACAGGGTGGCGGACTGGAGCGCGGCAAGTGGCGTCATTCCCGCGGCCACGAACGCGGCGAGCTCGTCGTGCAGAGAGAAGCCGGGCAGAACGTAGGGATTTGAAAGGTCGGTCCCCGCCAGGAACGAGACGCCTTCTTTCTGCAGCAGCGCCACGATCTCGAGCTGTCGGGCGTAGGCCAGCTTTCGGTTGGCCCAATCCTCCGCGGTGAGCATCTGGAAACGGAAATCCGACCTGGGATTCCAGCTCTGGCGGAACCACGCCGGCACGTAGCGAAGCCTGGGGTCCAGCGCCATCGTCGTATCATCGAGGAAGGCCACCCCGCGAAGCACCGCGATCGTCGGCACCATCCAGGTGCCGTTCTTGATGAATCGGCGGGCCAGCGCCCGGCAGCGCTCCGGATCGTAACTCGCAAGCAGCGGGGCCAGCTGCTTCCTCGAGACGACTCCCGCCGAGTCCCATCCCTTGCTCGACGCGACGGCGGCGGAGATCTGAGCGAGGAACTCACTCTCCCGGCTGGAGCAGGCCAGCAGGATGTTGGTAAGGTGTTCGACGCTATGCTGACCTGCGTCGGACGCTTCGGCCGCCGTGACGAGTGTCGGCACGTGCCCGGCGAACGCGATGTGCAGGCGCTTGGCCTCCTCGGCCGCGGCAAAGTATTCCTCGCGAGATAGCCTGCTGTACACCTTGATAAAATCGGCGCCGGCCTTGCGCAGGCAGTCGACCGCGCGGCGCGCACTGGCGG
>JBEPVJ010000140.1:0-5993 GCA_041691095.1 Gemmatimonadales bacterium | reverse complement strand
GCGCTTAACCCTGGGATCGCATCAGTTCGAGGTCCGCCATGTGCCGGGTCACTCCCCCGGTCACGTCTGTTTCGTGGGCGACGGATTCGTGCTTGGCGGTGACGTGCTCTTCCAGGGTTCGATCGGCCGCACCGATCTGATGGGCGGCAGCCTGCCCACGCTGCTCCAGAGCATCCGCACCCACCTGTTCACGCTCCCGGACGATACCGTGATCTATCCAGGGCACGGTCCGGCCACCACGATCGGCCGCGAGCGCGCGACCAATCCCTTCCTCAACGGCGTCCCCTGAGCTCCTCCGGCGTCCCGAATGCGCGAGCTCTGGTGCTGGCCTTCGGCTGGAACGCCACGTCCTATCAGATTCTGAATCCCGGTATCGAGCACTGGTTTGCCGCGAGGGGCGATGCGGTGGTGGGATTCGTGGTGCGTCGTGGCGTCCGGATCGTCGCGGGGGCGCCGGTGTGCCCCCGCGCCCGCCTCCCGGAAGTGGCCGAGGAATTCGCGGGGGACGCCAGGCGCAGCGGGGAGCGGATCTGCTACTTCGGCGCCGAGACGCGACTCGAAGAGGTGTGCCGGAACGATGCGAGGTACACGAGGGTGCTGCTGGGTGCCCAGCCCGTATGGAACCCGGGCGAATGGCGCGCGATGATCACCTCCCGCGCTCCAATTCGTGCCCAGCTCAACCGGGCTCGCAACAAGGGAGTGAATGTCGCCCAGTGGTCCAGTCAGCGGGCGACCGGCGATCCCGAGCTATCGCGCTGCCTCCACGAATGGCTGGCGACCCGCGGTCTACCCCCGCTCCATTTTTTGGTCGAACCCGCCACGTTGGCGCGGCTCGAGGACCGCAAGGTCTTCGTTGCGGAACGTCAGGGAAGAGTGACGGCTTTCCTGGTGGCGTCACCGATACCGGCCCGTGGCGGGTGGCTGATCGAGCAGATCGTGCGAGGCCGGGAGGCGCTCAATGGGACTGCCGAGCTGCTGGTGGATGCCGCGATGCGCGCGGCGGCGGAGGCGGGCAGCGAATACGCGACGCTCGGGATGGTGCCCTTGTCGCATCGCGCGGGTGTTCCGCCGTTCAACAATCCCGTCTGGCTTCGCGCGCTGCTGGGGTGGGCGCGTGCCCACGGCCGCCGCTTCTACAACTTCGACGGCCTGGATGCCTTCAAGGCGAAGTTCCGCCCGAACGAGTGGGAGCCGGTCTTTGCCATCGCGAGAGCGCCCCGGTTTAGTCCATCGATGCTCCACGCCCTGCTCGCGGCGTTCACCCGCGGCTCGCTGGCGGTGGCGGTGGCCCGGGGGCTCGCGCACGGCGCCGCGCTGGAGCTGCGCGGCCTTACGGCGGCGGTGCGATCCCGACCAGCATGACCGTGCGCTCGTGAGCGATCAGGACGCCGTGGGGTACGTCGGCCGGCGCCCACACCAGCGTGCCCTGGCCCGCTTCACTGGTTTCGTCACCCACCGTAATGCTCGCGTTCCCCGAGAGGATCAGGTAAAATTTGTCCGCGCCGGTGTGAGTGTGCAGCGCCTGTGATTGTCCCGGCTCGAAGCAGTTGAGCCCGAGAAACATCGCGCCGCCTCGGAACAGATCGACCTTGGCGGCCTTGTGCTCCCGGAACTTGGCTCGATCGGCTGTCCTGACGAAGTGATCCGACATTGTCCGCGTCCTCTTCGGGTGGTTGACCTCTCACCGCTCTTCTCTTACCTCTCACCAGCGCCTTTCCTCACCCTCACCTCGCCCTCTCTTATGCCATTCCGCGTTGAAAAAGATCCGCTCGGCGAGAAACAGGTTCCTTCGGACGCGCTCTACGGAATCCAGACCCTGCGGGCCGTCGAGAACTTTCCCGTCTCCGGCCTTCGGCCGCTGGCTGCCTTCGTGGACGCTGTGGTGTGGATCAAGAAGGCGGCGGCGCTCACCCATAAAGAGACCGGGCGACTGGACGCACGCCTCGCCGATGCCATCGTACGCGCGGCGGACGAGATCCTCGCCGGCAAACATCGCGACCAGTTCGTCGTCGATGTCTACCAGGCCGGCGCCGGCACCAGCCACAACATGAATGCCAACGAAGTGCTGGCCAACCGCGCCAACGAAATCCTGGGCGCCCCCCGAGGGGCATACGCTCCGGTGCATCCCAACGATCACGTCAATATGGCGCAGAGCACCAATGACGTCATACCGACCGCCATGCGCCTGGCGACGCTCGCCACGCTGCCCCTGTTGCTCGATGCGATGCACGGCCTCGAAGACGTCTTCATGGCCAAGGGCCGCCAGTTCGATGACGTTATCAAGTCGGGTCGCACCCATCTGCAAGATGCCACCCCGATCCGGCTCGGCCAGGAATTCACGGCTTGGGCCCATACCACCGCTCGGCATCGTGCCAAGCTCGTCGAGGCGGCGGAATGGCTTCGTGAAATGAATATCGGTGGGACCGCCGTAGGCACCGGGCTCAATGCCGAGCGGGAGTACCCCGGGCTGATGGTGCAGCACCTCCGCTCGATCACCGGACTGGACGTGCGTGAGGGCAAGGACCGGATTCAGCTCATGCAGTCGATGGGAGACATCACGACCATGAGTGGCGCGGTGCGCGGTTGGGCCCTCGACCTCAACAAGATTGCCAACGACATCCGGCTGCTGGCCTCCGGGCCGCGCACCGGGCTCGCCGAGATTCTGCTGCCCGCGGTCCAGCCCGGCTCCAGCATCATGCCCGGCAAGGTCAACCCGTCCATCGCCGAAATGGTGAATCAGGTCTGTTTCCAGGTGATCGGACTCGATACCACCGTGGCGATGGCCTCGGAGGCGGGGCAGCTCGAGCTGAACGTGATGATGCCGGTGATCACGCACGACATCGTCTTTGCCCTGATTATTCTCGGGAACGCGGTGCGCATCTTCGACGAGCGATGCATTCGCGGCGTCGAAGCCGATGCGGCGCAGGCAGCCCACTGGCTGGAGCGGAGTCCCGCACTGGTTACCGCGCTCGCGCCGAAACTCGGCTACGCCGCCGCCGCCGCACTCGCGAAGGAAGCGGTGGCCTCGGGGCTCACCGTCAAGGAGCTGGTGGTGAAGAAGCAGCTTCTCAAGGGCGACGAGCTGGAAGACGTGCTCAACCTTCGGGCAATGACGGAGCTGGGTGTCCCGGGAGGAAAAGGCCTGCCGGGCGGAGGTTGAGCCCGAGCAGGAGAAAGTCACCGCGGCGGGTCGGGCTCCATCGGCGTCTTCCCGAGGAATCGCCGGTTGATGAGTGACCATCGCTCGACCATGAGCTTGGGCGGGCTGCCTCGTGGAGTGGTCAGGCACTTCGTCTGGAATTCCTGGGGGAGGTTGGGCACGATCGGCTGGTAGAAGATGGTGCACGAGGCCCGCAGGTACGACGTTCCTTTTTGGGGCAGATTCACCAGGTGGGTCTCGGTCCGCAGTAGCCCCAGTGAAACGGAGTCCACCAACATCGATCCTGCCCAGTCTGGAGTGGTCACCTCCGGTTTCGGGGTGAAATCAATCCGGTATCCTGATTTCCCCCCCACGCTGTCGCGGCCGGCATACCAGAAGCAATGGGCCCGCTGGAACTCATCCCCTGCAAAATCGGATGAAGTGAAGGCCGACAGCGATTCCTTGCCGAACTCCTTCTGGAGAACTTTGCCCGTGCGGTACGGCAGGTAGCCGCGGCTGTCACGCTGGATCGTGTCGACCACTCCGCCGGTCAGATTGTAGCCCGAATCGAGGCGGGTTATCACCCGCTGAAACTCCAGCACGAACGGATATTTCCTTTCCATCGCGAGGATTCGTTCCGCGTTGGCGAAGGCCACGGCGATCAGCTCCCCAGGCTCCGCGCTGGTGCCGAGCTCGCGCAGGTCGAGGCAGCTCTTTCCCGCCACTGAAATTTCCGGAAGCACCACCGAGTGCCGGCTCAGCAGCACCGAGAGTGCGGGCGCGGACTCTCCCAGCCGGACATTGATTGCCAGGTTCAGCGTCTGGGGACGGTACCCGATCTGTTGCACCCGAATCACGACCTTGCCCGCGCCAAGGCCGGTGAGGGAAAAGCGCCCCGAGGCCGAGGTAAAGGCCTGCTGCTCGGTTCCCAGCAGCACCACCAGGGCATAGCCGATCGGCTCGCCGCTCGCGCTGTCCCGCACCACGCCACGCAGCGTGCCTCCGGGCGCGCGCGCCGGTGTCTGGCCGGAGGTATTCGTGGCCAAAGCAAGAAATAGCAGTGGGAAAAGCCCGTATCGAAGAGTCATGGCTCGGGAATAGTATATTTCCGCCATGCGCGTCACCACCTGGACCGAATACAGCCTCCTCATCGCCCTGCACCTCGCCAGGCGCGGCCGGACCAGCACCGAGCCAATTGCGGCCCGGGAGCTTGCCGAGCTGGAGCGGCTGCCCGCCGACTACGTGGAGCAGATCCTCCTCCGGCTTCGCAAAGCCGGCCTGGTGGAAAGCATGCGCGGCGCTCGTGGGGGCTATTACCTCTCCCGGGATCCCGACGGCATCACCGTTCGGGATGTGATGACCGCCTCCGAGCATCAGACCTTCGAGATCAACTGCACCACCCATCCCCTCGATGCGGACCGGTGCAATCCCGCATCGGCCTGCTCGATTCGTCCGGTCTGGCATGCCCTCCAGCGTCGAGTCGACGAGCTGCTCTCGGGTATCACGCTCGCCGATCTGCTCAAGGAGCAGCCGGCAGAGCTCGTTCCCATGGGCACACCGGTAGGCTAACCGGCTGCTCGCCGGCTGTTTATGCCCCTTTCACCATCCGAGCTGGTTCGATACGCCAGGCACCTCACGCTCCCGGAAGTCGGCGTCGAGGGCCAAGAGCGGCTTCGGCGTGCGCGAGTGCTGCTCGTCGGAGCCGGAGGGCTCGGCTCGCCTATCGCACTGTACCTCGCCGCCGCCGGAGTGGGGACCATCGGCATCGTGGATCCCGACGCGGTAGAGCTCTCCAACCTTCAGCGTCAAATTCTGCACGGGACCGGTGCGCTGGGACGGTCCAAGGCCGAATCGGCGCGTGAGCGGATCGCCGACCTGAACCCGGAGGTGGAGGTGGTGACGCATCCGATCCGGCTCACCTCGGACAATGCCCTGGAAATCATGGGCCGCTACGATTTCAGCCTCGATGGCAGCGACAATTTCCCGACGCGATACCTCGTCAGCGATGCGTCGGTCCTTCTCGGCAAGCCTTACATCTACGGCAGCATCTTTCGCTTCGACGGGCAGGTCTCGATTTTTGCCGCGCCAGGCGGCCCCTGCTATCGCTGCCTTTTCTCCGAGCCGCCTCCGCCCGATCTGGTTCCGAATTGCGCCGAGGCCGGAGTACTGGGCGTGTTGCCGGGTCTGGTGGGCAGTCTGCAGGCGCTCGAAGCCATCAAGTGGATTCTCGGCGCGGGCCGATCGCTGGTCGGGAGACTGTTGCTGGTGGACGCCCTCAAGTTGCAGTTCAGAGAGATCGAAGTACGTGCCGATCCTGCGTGCCCGGCCTGCGGTGATCGCCCCACCGTTACCGAGCTCATCGACTATGACGCCTACTGCATGGCGGGCGGCAGCACGGTTTCCAACGATCGTGAGATTGGTGTCCAGGAGCTCGCTGGGATCCTCGATCAGGCGCCGGCTCCCTTGCTGCTGGATGTCCGGGAGCCGTGGGAATGGGAGATCGCGCGCATCGAGGGAAGCCGTCTGGTGCCGCTCGGCGAGCTCGCCTCCCGGCTCCGCGAGTTAGACACTCGGGCCGAGCTGGTGACCGTGTGCCACAAGGGTGCCCGGTCCCTTATGGCGCAACAGCTCCTGCAAGGCGCGGGATACCGGGCTCGAAGCCTTGCGGGGGGAATCGACGCGTGGGCGGCAGAAATCGAGAAGGGGATGGCCCGATACTAGGACGCCAGGTCGCGAAATAACGATAGGTCGGTAGCGACTGAGCGCTTCCCGACCTACCGTCATCCCAACCTGCCATCATGCCGAAGGGGGGACTCGAACCCCCACGGGCTTGCGCCCACTGCGCCCTGAACGC
>JBEPVJ010000139.1:0-5996 GCA_041691095.1 Gemmatimonadales bacterium | reverse complement strand
AAAGCAAAATTTGACCGGACCAAGCCGCACGTAAACGTCGGGACCATTGGGCACGTGGACCATGGCAAGACGACGCTGACGGCGGCCCTGACGAAAATCAGCGCGGACAAGGGCTGGGGCTCGACGTACATCCCCTATGACCAGGTGGCCAAGGCCTCCGAGAGTCAGGGCCGCCGGGACCCGACCAAGATCCTGACCATCGCCACGAGTCACGTGGAGTACTCGACGCCGAACCGGCACTACGCGCACGTCGACTGCCCGGGCCACGCCGACTACGTGAAGAACATGATCACCGGGGCCGCGCAGATGGATGGCGCCATCCTGGTGGTGAGTGCGGTGGATGGCCCGATGCCGCAGACCCGGGAGCACATCCTGCTGGCGCGCCAGGTGAACGTGCCGAGCGTGGTGGTGTTCTTGAACAAGTGCGACCTGGTGGACGACGCCGAGCTGCTGGACCTGGTGGAGCTGGAAGTGCGCGAGCTGCTGAGCATGTACAAGTTCCCGGGCGACGACGCGCCGGTGATCCGCGGCAGTGCGATCGGCGCGATCAAGGGTGACGCGGCCTGGATCGAGAAGATCGTGGAGCTGTTCACCGCGCTGGACACGTTCATCCCGGAGCCCAAGCGGGATATCGACAAGCCGTTCCTGATGCCGGTGGAAGACGTGTTCAGCATCACGGGCCGGGGCACGGTGGCGACGGGCCGGATCGAGCGGGGCATCTGCAAGGTGGGCGAGGAGCTCCAGCTGGTGGGGTTCAACGCGGAGAAGAAGACGGTGGTGACGGGCGTGGAAGCGTTCCGGAAGCTGCTGGACGAGGGCCGCGCGGGGGACAACGTGGGCCTGCTGCTGCGGGGCGTGGAAAAGCACGAAATCGAGCGGGGCATGGTGCTGGCGAAGCCGGGGAGCATCCCGCCGCACACGCACTTCGAAGCGGAAGTCTACGTGCTGACCAAGGAAGAGGGCGGGCGGCACACGCCGTTCTTCAAGGGGTACCGGCCGCAGTTTTACTTCCGCACGACGGACGTGACGGGGAGCGTGGAGCTGCCGGCGGGGGTGGAAATGGTGATGCCGGGAGACAACATCCAGATGACGATCGAGCTGATCATCCCGATCGCGATGGACGACGGGCTGCGGTTCGCGATCCGCGAAGGCGGCCGCACCGTGGGCGCCGGCGTCGTTACCAAGATTCTGAAGTAGAGGCCAGCCGATGCCGAGAGAAAAAATCATCCTGGAGTGCACCGATTGTAAGAATCGGAACTACTTCACGGACAAGAATCGCCGGGTGCACCCCGAGCGGGTCGAGTGGAAGAAATTCTGCCCCCGTTGCGGCAAGCATCTCTTGCATAAAGAGTCGAAGTGACCGAGCAGACGCACGCGATCGAGCAGAGCGGCGGCGGAAACCGGGTCAGCGGATGGTTCCGCGGCGCCCGGGATTTTTTGCTCAATGTCCGCACCGAGCTGAGCAAAGTCTCCTGGCCCACGCGTGACGAGCTGGTCAAGGCCACCCGGATGGTGGTCGTGCTCTCCCTCATCATCGGCGTTGTGCTGGGCCTCCTCGACCGGCTGCTGCAGCTGATCCTGGTGGACGGCATCGCCGCGCTGTCGCGGTAAGGCGGGGGGACAGCATGGAGTATCGCTGGTACGCCGTGCAGACCACGGCGGGACATGAGAACAAGGTGCGGACCCTGCTGCAGAAGCGGATCGAAGACGATCCCCGTTCTGCCGAGCAGAAACTGGTCCGCCAGGCGCTCGTCCCGGTGCAGGAAGCGATCGAGATCAAGAACGGCAAGAAGCTGGTGGTCGAGCGAAAGCTCTATCCCGGCTACGTGCTGATCGAGACCACGATGAGCCAGGAGGCCCAGCATCTGGTGAACAGCGTGCAGGGCGTCATCAAGTTCGTCGGCACCGGCAAAATGCCCCAGCCTCTCCGACAGGATGAGGTCAATCGGCTGCTCGGCATTGCGGAAGAAACCGCGGACAACGGCCCCAAGGAAGAGATTCCCTACCTGGTCGGCCAGGCGGTGGAAATCACCGAGGGTCCCTTCGCGGACTTCAGCGGCACAGTTGAAGAAGTCCTGGGAGACAAGGGCAAGGTGAAGGTCTCGGTGTCGCTGTTCGGACGGCCGACGACGGTGGAGCTGGACTATTTGCAGCTGAGGGGACACTAGCAGGACGGTAGGTGGGTAGGTCGGTAAGTCGGTAAGCACTTCCGACCTACCGAGGTACCGACCTGCCGCCGCACCGCGACCGCACGGAACTGCGGCAGAGACGCCGGTAGTGGAACAGCCGGCATTTCGTCACGAGGAGTCGCATGGCAAAGAAGATCGTAGCGCAGGTCAAGCTCCAGTGTCCCGCTGGCGCCGCGAATCCCGCTCCCCCCGTGGGAACGGCGCTCGGGCCCCAGGGCGTGAACATCATGGAGTTCTGCAAGCAGTTCAACGCCCGGACCCAGTCGCAGGCGGGGATGGTCATCCCCGTGGTCGTGACGATCTATGGCGATCGCAGCTTCACGTTCATCACCAAGACGCCTCCCGCGGCCAACCTCCTCATGAAGGAGGCCGGGATCGAGAAGGGGAGTGCCCAGCCCAACCGCACCAAGGTCGGGAAGGTCACCCGCGCCCAGCTACGCAAGATCGCGGAGATCAAGATGGCCGATCTCAACGCGTCGGACGTCGATTCCGCCATGCGCATGGTCGCTGGCACCGCGCGCTCGATGGGTCTGGAGGTCGCCGACTGATGCGTACCCACGGTAAGAAGTTCAACGCCGCGGTCGCCACGATGGACCGGACCCGGGAGCACACCCTCGCCGAGGCCGTGGCCAAGGTGAAAGGCGCCTCCTTCGCCAAGTTCGACGAAACCGTCGACGTGGCGGTCCGGCTCGGCGTCGACCCCCGGCATGCAGACCAGGTGGTCCGCGGCACGGTCGTCCTGCCGCACGGCACCGGCAAGACGGTCAAGGTGCTGGTGATCACTCAGGGAGACCGGGTCAAGGAAGCCGAAGCGGCCGGCGCGGACTACGCCGGCATCGAGTACGTCCAGAAACTCAAGGAAGGCTGGCTTGATGCGGACGTCATCGTCGCCACGCCCGACGTCATGGGCCAGCTCGGCCAGCTCGGCAAGATCCTGGGCCCCCGCGGCCTGATGCCCAATCCGAAGGCCGGTACGGTCACCATGGACGTCGGGCGCGCGGTGCGGGAAATCAAGGCGGGCAAGATTGAATTCCGCGTGGACAAGACCGGGAATGTCCACGCGCCGATCGGCAAGGTCTCCTTCGGGGCCAAACAGCTGGAAGAGAATCTCGCCGCTTTCATGGATACGATCGTGAAGGCCCGCCCCTCGGCGGCCAAGGGCATTTATCTCCAGTCGGCGACGGTGTCCAGCACGATGGGCCCGGGCGTCCGGCTCGATACGGCGGTATACCGATGAGCAGCAAGACCGAACGGCAGACCGAAGTCGAGTCTCTGACCGAGAGTCTCAAGGGCTCGCCGGACATCTACGTCACCGATTTCAGCGGGCTGTCGGTGGGCAAGATGACCGAGCTGCGCCGCCGGCTCCGCGCCGCGGGCGCCCGCTATGTGGTCGTGAAGAACACCCTGGCGCAGCGCGCGCTGGCCGCCAACAAGATCAGCGCGCTCGATGAGCACCTGGCCGGGCCGACGGGGTTGGTGGTGGCCGGCAAGGATCCGCTGGCCGCCGCGAAGGTCATCAGCGACTTCGCCAAGGAGCATCAAAAACCCCAGGTCCGAATCGGCCTGGTGAGTGGGAAGGCCGTTAATCCGGCCTACGTGAAGCGCCTGGGCGAGCTGCCCTCGCGCGATGCGCTGCTGGGTCAGTTTGCCGGCGCCCTCAACGGGGTGCTCTATCAGGTGGTTGGCGCCCTCGAGGCGCTGCGCGATAAACGTCAGGCCGAAGCCTCCTAACTGGATACAAGGACACCGAAAAAATGACTACCATGACGAATGACCAGATCATCGAGGCTATCGGCAACAAGACGGTGGTCGAGCTGGCCGACCTGATCGAGGCCTTCAAGACCAAGTTCAATGTCACCGTCGTCGCCGCGGCCGCCGCAGGCGGGGCTGGTGCCGGTGGCGCCGCGGCGCCCGCCGCCGAGGAACAGACCGAGTTCACGGTCATCCTCAAGGAGGGCGGCGCCAAGAAGATCCAGGTCATCAAGGTGATCCGCGAGATCACCTCGCTCGGCCTCAAGGAAGCGAAGGACCTGGTCGATGGCGCCCCGAAGACGGTGAAGGAAGGGGTCACCAAGGCCGAGGCCGACGAGCTGAAGAAGCGGCTGGAAGATCAGGGCGCGGTCGTCGAACTGAAGTAGCCCGGAGGGCTATCCCGAATCGTCAGGGGCCGCGCCGCGGCCCCGCGATGAGGGATCTCACCTTCGACCTACTTCAGTGAGACGGCATGCGAGCTTCCGCCCGCGCACCGCAATACGAGTCGTACCACCGCCCCGGGGGGGCCTTCCGCATTCGGCGGAAGGACGCCTCGGCGTGCGTTTATTTGTATCCATTTGGGGTGATCGATGCCTGAGACCCTACCGCTGATTTCGTTCTCGAAGCGCGAGGGCGGCATGGCGATGCCGCACCTGCTCGATATCCAGACCCGCGCCTTCCAGTCGCTCCTCGTGCCCGACGACGTTGCCGGAGACCGGCAGGACGTGTCGCTGGAACGCGTGTTCCGCGACCTGTTCCCGATCTCGGACGTGAACGGGAAATACGAGCTCGACTTCAAGAGCTATGCCCTGGGCGAGCCGAAGTACTCCGTCGAGGAGTGCATCGAGCGGGATATGACCTATGCCGCGCCGCTCAAGGCCACCCTGCTCCTCAACGTCTTCGAGGATGTGGACGGCCAGCGCCGGCTCAAGAATCAGATCGAGCGCGAGGTCTACCTGGGCGAGCTGCCTATCATGACCCCGCTGGGCACCTTCGTCATCAACGGCGCCGAGCGTGTCGTGGTGAGCCAGCTTCATCGGTCGCCTGGCGTGGTGTTCGAAGAAGAAACCCACCCGAACGGCCAGCGGCTGTACTCGGCGCGGATCATTCCGTTCCGCGGCTCCTGGGTGGAGTTCACGATCGACATTCACGATGTGATCTACGTTCACATCGACAAGAAGAAGAAGTTCCCGGCCACGGCGCTGCTTCGCGCATTCGGCTACGGGACGAACGCCGACATTCTCCGGCTCTTCTTCGCCACGAAGATGCTCAACATCACCGGCAAGCTCGAAGGCCGGCAGGAGCGTCGCGAGGTCATCGGGGCGCTCCTCGCCGCCGACGTCGCCAATCCGGAAGACGCCGCAGGCGCGCCGCTGGGCCAGGTGGGCGATGAGCTCACCCCCGAGCGCATCAACGCGATGCGCCACGTGGGCGTCAAGGTGGTCCAGGTCTTTGCCGGCTACACCACGCTGGACCTGCGGGAGGACGAGCAGCCCACCACGACCCGGGATCGTCATACCTGGGTGCTGGCCTTTGCCTGCGCTGACCCGGACACCGGCGAAGTGATCGCCGAGGCCGGTTCGGAGCTCTCCGACCCGATGCGGCAGAAGCTCATCTCGGCCGGGGTGCACAAGGCCGATGTGCTGCTTCCGCCCGGCCGGGCGGAGTCGCCCCTGATCAAGAACACCCTCGCCAAGGACCCGACCAAGTCGGAGTCCGACGCGCTGCACCAGATCTACGGGCTGCTGCGCCCCGGCGATGCGCCGAACCTGGAGACCGCGCGCCAGCAGCTCCAGCGCCTCTTCTTCAATCCGAAGCGCTACGACCTGGGCCGGGTGGGCCGCTATAAGATCAACCAGCGGCTGGGCCTCAAGACCGATCCGAACCATGCGGTCCTCACCGAAGAGGACTTCATCGCCATCGTGCGCTACCTGATCGACCTGCACGACGGCCGGGGCCATACCGACGACATCGATCACCTGGGCAACCGGCGGATCCGGTCGGTGGGCGAGCTCATCGCCAACCAGTTCTCGGTGGGTCTGTCACGCATGGCGC
>JBEPVJ010000138.1:0-6000 GCA_041691095.1 Gemmatimonadales bacterium | reverse complement strand
GGTGACGGGCGCCGCGGGATTTCTCGGATCCCACCTGACCGACCGGCTGCTCGCCGAAGGCCACGAAGTGCTCGGCTATGACAACTTGATCACGGGCAGCCCGAGCAACCTGGCCCACCTTTCCGGAAACCCCCGCTTCAAGCTCGTCCGGCAGGATGTGTCCCAGCCGTTCCAGGTGAGAGGACCGCTCGGGGGGGTGCTGCACTTCGCTTCTCCAGCGAGTCCGCCCGACTATCAGCGCTGGCCGATCGAAACCCTGATGGTCGGAAGTTATGGCACCCACCGATGCCTCTCGCTCGCGCAGGAGAAGGGAGCTCGGTTCTTTCTCGCGTCGACGTCGGAGGTCTACGGCGATCCCAGTCAGCATCCCCAGACCGAGAGCTATCGCGGCAACGTGAATCCGGTCGGCCCGCGCGCCATGTACGACGAAGCCAAGCGGTTCGGTGAGGCAATCACCTCGTCGTTCCACCGAACGTATGCCACCGACACGCGCATCGTCCGCATCTTCAATACGTATGGACCCCGGATGCGTCCGGACGACGGTCGCGTCGTATCCAACTTCATCGTCCAGGCGCTACGGGGCCGGCCGATCACCATCTATGGCGATGGGAGCCAGACCCGGTCGTTTTGCTACGTCTCCGACCTGATCGAGGGGATTCACCGCCTCTTCCAGAGCGACCATCACGATCCGGTGAATATCGGCAATCCCGGCGAGTTCACGGTGAAGCAGCTGGCCGAGCAGGTCAAGCAGATGACCGGCAGCCCGGCGCCGATCATTTACGAGCCCCTCCCAGCCGACGACCCCAAGGTCCGTCAGCCCGACATCACGGTCGCCCGCGCCCGCCTTGGCTGGAGCCCCAAGGTCGGGCTGGAAGCGGGCCTCACCTCCACGATCGAGCATTTTCGTAAAATCGTCTTAAGCTGATCCCTCCATTATCTTTAACGGCTAATCCGGGGCAGCTTCCGGGAGGCCGTTTTTGCTCCCGGATCACCCCCTTCGCTTGTCCACCAGAGTCGCGGACGGAGTGGAATGCAGAACAGCGCGGACCATCTGCTTGCCCAGGCGCGCGAGCGCTTTGCCGTCCAGGACTATTACGGGTCGGTCCACCTGCTCGAGGAAGTGATCTCGACGGGTCGAAGTTTCGCCGATGCGCATCATCTATTGGGGCTCTCCTTCGCCCTTCTGGGCCAGAAAGAGCAGGCGCTGGCGCAGTTCGAGATCGCGCTCGGGCTGAACCCACGATACATCGAGGCCAACATCCATCGCGGCATTCTCCTCAATGAGCTGGGCCGGGGCGAGGAAGCCGAAGTCGCGTTCCGGGCGGCGGCGGCGCACGGTCAGGCCCCGGATGGTGGCTTTTCTCGCCCCGTGGCCGCGCGACTGGCCAACCAGCATGCGGAGCTGGGACACTCGTACGCCGAGGCGGGTGCCTTACCCGAGGCCATCCAGGAGTATCGCCGCGCGGTCGTCCTCGGCCCGGCCTTTCACGATTTGCGCTACCGGCTGGCGCGGTTGCTGCTCGAGGCCGGCCGGCCGCTCGAGGCCAGGGAAGAGCTGGAGCGAATCCTGTCCGAGAACGGGGATTTTCTCGATGCGATGGCCTCGCTTGGGCTGGCCCACTACCTCGCGGGCGACGCTTCGGCGGCGCGCGAGGTGTGGTCCCGCTGCCAGGCGCGGCGCCCCAAGAATGCGCGGGTCGAGGCCTATCTCGCGATGGCGGGGCGGTTACCGGGATGATGCGCTCGATCGTCGTGGCGACGCTCCTTGGTGGCGCATGTTCGACCGCCGCCGCCGATCATGAGCGCCTGGGAGATCGCGCCTACCGGGAAGGCCGCTATAGTGATGCGCTGGCGGAGTACAAGTCGGCACAAAAGAGCGGGTCCCAGACCAGGGTATGGGCCAAACTGGGGGCCGCCGCGTTGCACGATCACGCACTGGGCGTTGCCATCGAGGCGTTTATCTCCCTTCAGACCGCCGATGGATCGCGGTCGGCGGAGGCCGCCGCCGGCCTGGAGCGCGTCGCCCACCTGGCCGAGCGCGGCGGGTCGTCTGAGCTGGTCCATCTGGCCGATGCGGTCCACGCCATCCGCACCGTGGCGCCGGGTCGCCCGCTTGGACGGTTCGCGCTGACCCCGATGAGCGGATTGCCGGCCCAGGAAGCGCTGGGAGCGCTGCCCGCGGCGCTGGCCTCGGCCTCCGACAGTCGCGGGGTCGATTCCTTGCTGGTGGCACTGGGTACGGCCCAGCGGGTTACCACGGCCTGCGAAACCGCCACCCGCACGCTGCAGACCGCGCTTCGTCGCACCCGGGATGCCGGCCTGCGCGCCACCGCCTCCGAAGGCGTGAGTGCCTGCGCCCTCCGCCTGGGGCTCGACGCGCTGGGCGGGGAGCAGGCCGAGGCGGCCGAGAAGTGGTTCGAGTCGGCGATCGCGGCTGCGCCGGCAACCCCGTCGGGATGGAGGGCCCAGGTCGGCCTGGGGGATGCCCGCCTCAGCCAGGGCGATGTGCTCGGGGCTGCAATCGCCTATCAGACCGTGCTCTCCGCGGTCGGGGTACCGGATTCTCTGGCCAAACTGGCCACGGGAAAGCTCAATGCGCTCGGTGGCGGCACGCCAACGACGCCGGAGGACTTGCGTTGATCAGATCGTCCCGCGGACTTCTGCTGCTCGGGTTCGCCAGTATCGCGGCGTGCAGCCACCACCGGCCGAACACGGTGCCCGATGTCGCGCGGGCCATCGCGGCCGCGCCCGATTCGGTCTGGAATCTGGCGGAGCGCGCTTTCAACAAGGGCAACTGGTCGGAGGCCCAGAAGCAATTCGATCTGCTGGGGCCCATGCTCACCACCACCGACCCGCGATACCTCCGGATGCATTTCTTCCTGGGCGAGATCCTCTTTGCCCAGGGCAATCAGCTTCAGGCGGTACGCGAGTTCCGGCGGGTAGCCGACGAGCGGCCCGAGGATCCTCTCGCCCCCGAAGCGCTGATCCGCGCGGGGGATGCGTACGCCGATCTCTGGCGACTGGCCGAGCTCGATCCGACCTACGGTGAGACCGCGAGGACGGTGTTTCAGGAAGTGATGACCCGCTACGCCGGTACCCCGGCCGCCTCGCGGGCGACGCTCCGGCTGAGCGAGCTGACCGAGAAATTCGCTGCCAAGGAGTACAAGAGCGCGCTCTTCTACTTCAAGTTCAAGGCGGACGACTCGGCGATCCTGATGTTTCGTAGTCTCATCGCGGCCTATCCCCGGGCGGCGGTGGTCCCCGGAGCTCTCGAGCACCTGCTCCGGTCCTATCAGCGACTCGGATATGCCGAAGACGTGAAGGAAACCTGCGCCTACATCGCGCAGTATCACCCCGAGCCGGGTGGCCCGATCCACCTCTGCCCTGCGGCGCCGGCCACCGTCCCCGGCGTGTCCGGAGCGCCGGTCAAGCCGTAGCGTGCGGATCGGAATTTTCGGCGGCTCGTTCGATCCGATTCATCACGGCCACCTGATGGCGGCCACGACACTCGGAGAGTCGCTGGGTCTGGATGAGGTTCGCATCGTCGTCGCGGCGCGGCAGCCGCTCAAGCGTGGCGGGCATGCCGCCGCCGCGGAAGACCGGGCCTCGATGGCCGAGCTGGCGGTCCACGGCAGCGGTCGGCTTCGGGCCAGCCGGCTCGAGCTTTTACGGGAAGGTCCGTCCTACACCGTGGACACGCTGCGCGCCTTGCGGGTCGAGCGTCCCGAGGCGGAGCTGGTACTGTTGCTCGGCGCCGACGCTGCGCAGGATCTGCCCAGGTGGTACCAGGCCGACGCGATCCGGGCGCTGGCCCGCATCGAGATTTTTTCGAGGGGTGGCGAAGGCGGCGCGCAATCGGTGCCCAGGGTGGACATCTCGTCCACCGAAATCCGGGCCCGGGTGCGCCAGGATCGCAGCATTCGCTATTGGGTGCCGGAGGCGGTGGCGGAGTATATCGCTGCGCACCAGCTGTATCGACCCGGTGAAGAATCTGAGTTGAAGAATAGGAACGCATGATCAAGACAATGGTGGAGAAAGTCTTCGGAACCCGTCAGGCGCGCGAGGTCAAGCGCCTGATGCCGGTCGTGCTCCAGATCCACGAGCACGAAAAGCGCCTGTCCGGCCTCGGCGAATTGGAGCTCAAGGCACAGACCGCGCGGTTCCGCGCGTTGATCGCCGAGAAGACCGGCGCGCTCAAAGCGGAGCTCGAATCGGTACGCAAGGCCAAGCACGATTGCGAGGACCCGACCGAGCGGATGGCGCTGGAAGAGCGCGCCCATGCGGTGGAGACCCAGTACAAGGATGCCCTCAAGGCGGTCCTGGACGATATCATGCCCGAGGCCTTCGCGACGGTGCGCGAGGCGACCCGCCGCCTGATGGGCACCACCGTGATGGTGACCGGGCATGAGCTCGCCTGGGACATGGTGCCGTATGACGTCCAGCTGATCGGCGGCATCGAGCTCCACCGCGGCCGGATTGCGGAAATGGCGACCGGCGAAGGCAAGACGCTGGTGGCCACCCTGCCGCTATATCTGAACGCGCTGGCCGGCCGCGGTGCGCACCTGGTCACCGTCAACAACTACCTGGCCCGCCGCGACTCGCAGTGGATGGGCCACATCTACCAGTACTTGGGATTGACCGTCGGGTGCATCGATGACACCGAGCCGTCCTCGCCGGCCCGCCGAGACGCCTACAACGCCGATATCACCTACGGCACCAACAACGAATTCGGCTTCGACTACCTCCGCGACAACATGGTCTTCTCGCTGGATCAGCGGGTCCAGCGGGACCATGCCTACGCCATCGTGGACGAAGTGGACTCGATTCTGATCGATGAGGCCCGGACGCCGCTCATCATCAGCGGCCCGGTCGGCAACGACGGCGACGAGAAGTACACGATTTACAACCGCCCGGTAGCGGATCTCGTCCGCCGGCAGACCGCAGTCGTGAACCAGCTGATGGCCGAGGCCGAGCCCCTGCTCACCGGAGAGAAGACCAAGGAAGAGGCGGGCGCCAAGCTCTTTCAGGCGCAGCTGGGCATGCCGAAGAACAAGAAATTGCTCAAGCTCCTCAACGAGACCGGCGTGAAGCAGCTGGTCCAGCGGGCCGAGCTGGACTACATCGCCGACCGGAAGCTGCCCACTCGCCAGCAGCGGATGCGCGGCCTCGAGGAGTCGCTGTACTACGTCCTCGACGAAAAGGGCCACTCGGTGCACCTGACCGATCGTGGCGCGGCGGCTCTGTCGCCGGACGATCCAGAGATGTTCCTGGTGCCTGACATTTCCGAGGCGGTCCACCAGATCGACAAGGACCCGGGCCTGGGGGTCACGGAAAAGCGCGCCGAGCGGCAGCGGGTCGAGGCGGAGTATGCGGTCAAGAGCGAGAAGCTCCACATCATTCACAAGCTTCTGCAGGCACATTCGCTCTATGAAAAAGATGTGGACTACCTGGTGCAGGACAACCAGGTCCTCATCGTCGACGAATTTACCGGCCGGGTGCTCGCCGGCCGCCGCTGGTCCGACGGATTGCATCAGGCGGTCGAGGCCAAAGAAGCGGTTCAGATCAAGGGCGAGACCCAGACCCTCGCCACGATCACGATTCAGAACTACTTCCGGATGTTCGACAAACTGGCCGGCATGACCGGCACCGCCGAAACCGAAGAGTCGGAGTTCTATTCCATTTACGGCCTCGAGGTGGCGGTCATTCCCACCAACAAGCCTATCAGCCGCTCCGATCACACCGATCGGATCTACAAGACCCGGCGCGAGAAATTCAATGCCGTGCTCGACGAGGTCGAGCGGCTGCATGCGCTGGGCATTCCGATTCTGATCGGCACCACTACGGTCGACGTGTCGGAAACGCTGTCGAAGATGCTCAAGCGGCGAGGCATCACGCACGAGGTGCTGAACGCCAAGTACCACGAACGGGAAGCGGAGATCGTGGCCGCGGCCGGCCAGAAGGGGGCCGTCACGATCGCGACCAACATGGCGGGCCGTGGTA
>JBEPVJ010000137.1:0-6013 GCA_041691095.1 Gemmatimonadales bacterium | reverse complement strand
GTGTATAAGAGACAGGGGCTGCGCCGCCGCGGTCACTCCGCGCAGCCGGAGCAGCTCCACCAGGTCTTCGTAGGTGACCCAAGCGTCGATTTCGGGGGCGCCGTGCGACGCCGACAGCCCCGAGTACACCACCTTGACCCCGGTGCCGTACAGCGAGCGGAGATAGCGCGCCTCCGCGACCGGGGGAGTGGCCACCGGCGCCAAGTAAGGCACCAGCTCGGGATACCCACCCCGCACCGCATCCACCACGATCGGATCGGTAGAGCGGATCAGCGTGCCCCACCCGTTTTCTCGCCAGAGCTTCAGGTACTCGGTGGCGACGAGCTCGTCGCCGATGACACCGCGCGATACCACCCGAAACCCCGCGGCGTAACAGGCGTTGATGACCTGCTCCGGCGACACCGGATAAAAATGCGCGGCCGATTCGGTGCCGAGGATGAGGACGCCAGTGCCCTCGGCGGCGATCGCGACGGCGCGACCGAGCTCCCCCGAGACATGCACCGCATCGTGCGGACATTCCGGCACGCACAATCCGCAGCGGATACACAATTCATCCAGCACGCGCACCAGCGACGCATCGGGTGCTACCGCAATCGCATCGGTCGGGCAGACCCGCACGCAGGCGAGACACGCCACGCACGAATCAGGATCAATGATAAAATTCACGAGGCAAGCCCGTCAGAATGGGAACCGGGCCAGTTCAAGATTGCGGTCGGTGCAAACATTGTCAAGCGATTCCGGGGCTCAAGTTACTGCAAGAGCATAAGTTACGTGAGGTTGAACTCTTTGATCTTGCGGTAGAGGGTTCGCTCGCCTATGCCGAGTCTTGCAGCTGCCTGGCGTCTATTTCCTTGACACTCGCGCAAAGCCGCAATAATTGTGGCCCGTTCTACTTCAGCCATTGTCATGCCATGCCGGTAAACCACATCGGCGGCCGGAATCGGCTCGTCGGACTCGATCTGGATCGGCGAAATGGCATGCTCGGGGACCTCGATGACCTGGACCTTGCCGGGGCGCTCGTCCAGCCGACGCCGGAGCTCCTCGACCTGGAGCCGGAGGTCCATCAGGCCCCGGAGTATGAACTCCATTTCATGTCCGCCCACCCCGCCCCGAGCTATCCCGCCGTGGAGCACCGGGAGGACGGTAGGTGCCCCATCCAGGATGTCCGACGGGATGTCGCTCGCCTTGATCTCGGTGCCGGGGGCCAGCACCACCATCGACTCGATCAGGTTCCGGAGCTGGCGCACATTGCCCGGCCAGGGGGCATCGACCAGTCGCTGGAGCGCTTCGGCGGTAATGCCCCGGAAGGGGCGGTCGTGCTGTTTGGCGATCTCGCCGATGAAGCGGCGGACCAGGAGGGGGATGTCGTCGCGGCGGTCCCGAAGCGGCGGAAGGTAGATGTTGAGGACCGAGAGCCGGTAGTAGAGGTCTTCGCGGAACTCGCCCAGGGAGACGATCTCTCGGAGCGGCCGATTGGTGGCAGCGATGACCCGGACGTCGACCTTGATCGGCTGGACCCCGCCGACCCGGAAGAAGGTCCGGGTTTCCAGGACCCGGAGCAGCTTGACCTGGACGCTGAGCGGCATGTCGCCGATCTCGTCGAGGAAGATGGTGCCGCCGTCGGCCAGCTCGAACCGGCCCAGCCGGCGCTCCGCCGCGCCGGTAAAGGCGCCCTTCTCGTGGCCGAAGAGCTCCGATTCGAGCAGGGTCTCGGGGAGCGCCGCGACGTTGACGGCGATGAAGGCCTTGCCGCGCCGAGGGGAGAGGTCGTGGAGCGCCTTGGCGACCAGCTCCTTGCCGGTGCCCGACTCACCCTGGATCAGCACGGTGCTGCTGACCGGCGCCATCTGCTCGATCTTGACCAGGACTTCCTGGATCGAGGAGCTCTGCCCGCTGATGCCGGTGCGCTGCTGGAGCGCCCGCCGGTCCACCATCCGCCGCGCAATGGCCACCGCCTCGTCCATCCGGACCGGCTTGGTGAGGACGGTGGTAGCGGGCACCCGGGCGCCGCGCTCGTCGCGCTCGGTGTCGGTGGGCTCGAGCAGCGCCAGGGAGTAGACCTCCTGCTCCCGGGCCAGGCGGAGGAGCTGGACCGCCGAGGGCTCGTGGACCGCGCCGGTCAGGATGAGGAGGTCGGGGTGCTCCCGGCGCATGGCGGCGCGGGCGTCGTCCATGGGAGAAACCATGGCGGTGGTGTAACCTGCGGCCTCGAGGGCGGCGTTCAGCGGAACGGCGGTCTCGAGGTCGGCCATGGTGATGAGGATCTGGCTAGGCATGCCCGGTGTGCTCCCCGCGGACCTGCTCGATAGCGTGGTGGACCCAGCGGGTTAACACAACCAGCCCGTCGTTCACCCCGCTGGTGCTCCCCGGCAGATTGACGATGAGGGTCCGGCCCCGCACCCCGGCCAGGCCGCGGGACAGCGCCGCGCGGGGGAACCGCGCCAGCGCCTCGATCCGGATGGCCTCGGCGATGCCGGGCGCCTCCCGGTCCAGCACGGCGCGGGTGGCTTCGGGGGTGACGTCCCGCGGGGTCAGGCCGGTGCCACCGGTGGTGACGACGAGGTCGGCGCCGAGGTGATCGCACCAGTCCACCAGCACCCGGGCAATCGCCGCGGTCTCGTCGGGCACCAGGCTTCGGGCCGCCAATTCAAAGCCGTGGGACGACACCCATCCGGCGATGGCGTCACCGGACGTGTCCTCCCGCTCGCCCCGGAACCCGGCGTCGGAGATGGTGAGCACCGCAACTCTGACCGTGAAGCCTCCTAGCAGCCTGGCGTCATGAAGGCTTGGCGTCCTTCTTGACACTTCCCCTGGTGTAGAACGGCCGCTTCACCACTTCCGCGGGGATTTTTTCTCCGCGACACTCCACCTCGAACCGGGTGCCGACTTTCGCGGCGGCGGCGGGAAGCATGGTGGTGCCGATGGCGTAGCCGAGCGAGGGGCTCTGGCCGCCGCTGCGCACTTCGTCCACCTTGCGCCCGTCCTGCCAGACCGGATATCCGTGCCGCGCGATGCCCCGGCCGTCGAGTTTGAATCCCACGGTCTTGCGGGTTACGCCGTGCTCCTTCTGCGCCTTGAGGGCGTCCCGCCCGATGAAGGGGGAGCCCTTGTCCAGCTTGACGATCCACTGGAGGCCGGCTTCCAGCGGGGTGATGGTCTCGTCGATCTCCTGCCCGTACAGGGCGTACCCCATCTCGAGCCGCAGGGAATCCCGGGCGCCCAGCCCGATCGGGACCGCGCCGGCCTTGGTGAAGGCTTCCCAGAGGGTGACGGTGTCCTTCCAGCGACAATAGATCTCGAATCCGTCTTCGCCGGTGTATCCGGTCCGGGAAATGAAGCAGCCGATCCCGGCCAGCTTGCCGGTGACGCACTTGTAGTAGCCGATGGAGGAGAGCTTGACGCTGGAGAGTGGCTGAAGGATTTCTTCGGTCCTCGGCCCCTGGACCGCGAGGAGTCCGGTGTCGTCGGAAATGTCCCGCAGCCGGATGTTGGGGCCGGTGCGCTGTTTCTCGTCGACGATGTGCTCCCACGCCTTGGCGCGGTTGGAGGCGTTGACCACGATCATCAGCTTGTCGTCGAAGCGGTAGACAGTGCAGTCGTCGACGAAGGTGCCTTCGGTGGTGAGCAGCCCGGAGTACTGGACTCCGCCGCTTTCCAGCGCGCCCACGTCGTTGCAGGTGACCCGGTTGACGAAGGCGTTCCGGTCGGGGCCGGTGACTTCGAACTCACCCATGTGGGAGACGTCGAAGATCCCGACTCCGGTCCGCACCGCCATATGCTCCGCCATAATCCCGGTGGAGTATTGGACCGGCATCTCCCACCCCGCGAACGGGACCATTTTGCCGCCGAGTGAGCGGTGAATCTCGGCCAAGGGGGTCTTCTTGAGCTCTTCGGTCATCGTGTCCTCGGGGTTTGGTATCGGAGCTTCTTCCCGTCATTCTTCGGTTGAGCGGTGCCCCACACCTGAAAGTGTCAAAATGGCAGCAGGAGTCTACCATGACGGGGTTTGATCCGGGAGCCTTCAGCGCGATCGTCGCGCTGGTGGGTCTGGTGATCCTGGTGGCGGGCCTGGCCTCGGGAGGAATCGAACGGCTGGGCATCCCGGCGGTGGCGGTTTTTCTGCTCGTGGGCACTCTGCTCGGACCCCATGGGCTGGGGCTGCTGGACTTCGGGCTCACCTCGCCGGCGCTGGGGTCGATCGCCACCCTGTCGCTGGCGATGGTGCTGTTTACCGACGGCGTGTCGGTCAGCATCACCGAGATCCGGACCCATTTCCGCATCGCGGTGGTCGTGCTGGGCCCGGGGACGCTCCTTTCGGCCGCGATCACCGCGGTGGCGGCGTGGAAGCTCCTGGGCCTCGACCCCGCCGCGGCCGCAATCCTGGGCGCCGCGCTCTCATCCACCGACCCGGTGATGATGCGGGGCCTGCTGCGGCTGCCCGAGGTGCCGGCGGCGGCGCGGTTCGCCCTCAAGATCGAGAGCGGGCTCAACGACGTGGTGACGTTGCCGATCGTACTGGTGGCGATGACGCTGGTGACGGCGGCCGGCGCACCGGCGATGGGCCACACCGCGAAAGTCCTGACCGCGGTGTTCATCCTGGGTCCGCTGGCCGGCGCGGCCATCAGTTACGCCGCGGTGCGGGCGATGGTGGTAGCGCGCGGGTGGATGGGGATGCGGCGGGACTACGAGTCGCTCTACGTGCTGGGTATCGCCTTCACCGCCTATGCCGCCGCCGAGGCGCTGCACGGGAGCGGGTTCATGGCGGCGTTTGCGGCGGGCGCCACCATCAGCCTGGTGGACGTGGAGCTGTGCGACTGCTTCCACGATTACGGCGAGGCGACGGCGGAGATGTTGCTGCTGCTCTCCTTCATCGCGTTCGGGGCCTCGCTGGTGTGGACCGGGTTAGGGATCCTTTCGGGACCGACCCTGCTCTTCGCGGCGATCGCGCTGCTCTGCCGTCCGCTGGTGCTCTCGATCTTCCTGCCCCGGAAGGGGCTCGACCCGGTGGCCCGCCGCCTCATCATCTGGTTCGGGCCGCGGGCGCTGTCGTCGCTGCTGCTGGTGCTGCTGCCGGTGTTCGCGGGGATCAAGGGGAGCGAGGCGCTCTTCCCGATTACCGCGCTGGTGGTGCTGCTCTCGGTGGCGGGGCATGGAACGCTGCTGACCTGGGCGACCCATGGCCTGACCCGCCGAGTGGAGCATGACCCGCCGGCCGATGGTCACAAGGCGCTGCCCGGCGAGGAGATTGTGGGCCATCCCGAGCTGATCACCTTCGAGGAGCTGGACCAGCTCCGGGCCGCGGGGGCGTCGGTGCTGCTGGTCGACGTGCGGACCACGCGGGGCTACGAGACCTCGCCGCTCCAGGCGGCGGGCGCCATTCGGGTCAAGCCGGACCGGCCGGTGGAGAGCGCCGCCGACCTGGCGCTGCCCAGGGAGTCGTGGCTGATCGCGTACTGCGCCTGAATGGACGAACACACAAGCGTCCGGGTGACGCGAGAGCTGCGGAAGGCGGGCTGGCCGGGGGCCAGAGCGCTGGTGGGCGGGTGGAAGCAATACCTGGAACGCGGTCTGCCAGTCGAAGCGCGGACCGGGGCGGCTGATTGACGGCTGCTGTTCAATCTACAGAATGTATTTTCGCAGGTCGTCGTCCCCGATCACTTTCATGAGCCGCTCCCGGACTTTCTCCGCCGTGAACACGATGGTCTTCTCGGGCCAGCCGGGCAGTTCGAAGAGCACCTCGTCCATCAGTGTGGCCATGACGGTGTGGAGCCGGCGGGCGCCGATATTTTCCATCCGGTCATTCGCCACACTGGCGACCCGCGCAATCTCCCGAATGGCGTCCGGCGTAAACTCCAGGGTGCATCCCTCGGCGCCGACCAGCGCGGCATACTGCTTGGTGATGGCGTTCTCGGGCTCGGTCATGATCCGGACGAAGTCCGCCTCGGTGAGCGGGGTCAGCTCGACCCGAATCGGGAAGCGGCCCTGCAGCTCGGGGATCAGGTCGGACGGCTTG
>JBEPVJ010000136.1:0-6023 GCA_041691095.1 Gemmatimonadales bacterium | reverse complement strand
GAGCGGTACGCTGGAAGACTTCAGCCGGGTCCTCAAGGAGGGCCAGGTTACCCAGCTCAAGATCATCATCAAGGCAGACCAGGGTGGTCCCGCTGAAGCTCTCGCCGACGCGCTGGCGCAGCTCAGTAACGCGGAAGTTCGAGTCGACGTGATCCACCGCGGTGTCGGCGCCATTACGGAGAGCGACGTCCTGCTGGCCAAGGCGTCGGGCGCCATCATCCTGGGCTTCCACGTGCGGCCGGATGCCAACGCCCGTACCACCGCGGAGCGGGAGGCGGTGGACGTTCGGACCTACCGGATCATCTACGAGGCGGTCGAGGACGTGCGCGCCGCGCTGGAAGGGCTGCTCAAGCCCGAGCAGCGCGAGTCGGTCCTTGGCGATGCCGAGGTGCTGCAGGTCTTCAAGGTGAGCAAGGTCGGCACCATCGCGGGCTGCATGGTCCGCTCCGGCATCATTCAGCGCACCGCCAAGGTGCGGGTCGTGCGGGACGGTACGCTCGTCTACACCGGCGGCATCTCGAGCCTCAAGCGCTTCAAGGATGACGCGAAGGAAGTGCGCGAAGGCCTGGAGTGCGGCATCGGGGTCGAGAACTTCAACGACCTCAAGGTCGGAGACCGGATCGAGGCCTTCCGGATCGAGGAGATCAAGCGGACCCTGCAGCCCGCCGCCGGCGCCGCGGGCTGAGGCCGGTCCGATGAAAGGCGCGTCACGCCGCCGTCCCGAGCAGGTCGGCGAGATCGTGCGCCAGGTGCTGGCGGAAGCCATAACCCGCGAAGTGCGCGATCCGCGGATCGGCTTCATCACGGTGACCCGGGTGATCGTGAGCGGGGACCTGTCCCATGCCGATGTCTACGTCATGGCGCAGGGTGAAGAGGCGGAGCGGCTGAAGGCGATTGAGGGGCTCAAGAGCGCGGCGGGATTTCTCCGCGGCAAAGTCGCCAAGGCGCTGGCCACTCGCACCATTCCCGAGCTCCACTTTTTCCTGGACCGCGGACTGGAGCACGCCGCGCGGATCAATGCGGTGCTCGCGGATCTCAAGCGGGAGCCGGTGGACTGAACGGGGCGCTGCTGGTGGACAAGCCGGACGGGCCCACTTCACACGACGTCGTGGCGCGCGCCCGCCGGCTGTTCCGCACCAAGGCCGTGGGGCACACCGGAACGCTGGACCCTTTCGCCACCGGTCTCCTGATCCTGGTGCTTGGCGGGGCAACCCGGCTGGCGCGGTGGGCCGAGCGGCATCGGAAGACGTATCTCGCGGAGGTCCGGCTCGGCATCGTCACCGATACCGACGATCGCACCGGTACCGCGGTGTCGGAGCAGCCACCCGCGCTGTGGCCGATTCGAGCCGAGGTGCAGGCGGCGGTGGCCGGGCTGGTGGGCGTGCAGAGCCAGCGGCCGCCGGCCTACTCCGCCAAGCGAATTGAAGGGGAGCGAAGCCACCGTATGGCCCGGCGGGGAGAACATCCGCAGCCGGAGCCGGTGGAGGTGACGGTGTTTTCCCTCGAGTTGCTGGAGTATGCGCCGCCGTGGCTGGCGTTTCGGGCCGAGGTGAGTCCCGGGACCTACATCCGGGCCTTGGGGCGCGATCTCGGGGAGCGGTTGGGAACCGGAGCCCATCTGACCGCGCTGCGTCGTGAGCGGATCGGTCCGTGGCATGTGGATCAGGCCGCGCCTCTGGCCGATCTCACCGGGGCGGAGGAGCTGCTGCCATCGCGGTGCCTGGTCGGCGATCTGCATCAAGTAGAGCTGAGCGCCGAGGAGCTGATCGCGGTCGGGCACGGTCGCACCGTCGCCCGCGGCGGCGCCACCGAAGGAGAAGCGGCGCTCCTCGACGGGCCCAGGCTGGTGGCGGTGGCGCGCGCGGTACCGGTCGGATGGCACCCGGTGGTGGTGCTAACATGAGCGAGGCAATGCCGCTCTTTCCCGAAGGCAGCGTGGTGACCGTCGGCTCGTTCGACGGGGTGCACCTCGGGCACCAGGCCATCCTTTCCCAGGTGGCGGCCCGTGCAGACAAGCTCGGTGCAGTCGGTGTCTTGGTGACGTTCGAGCCGCATCCGGGCTCGGTGCTGGGCCAGGGCGGTGGCCCAGCCCGCCTGACCACGGCACTCGAGAGACTCGAAGCGGTGACCGAGTTGGGGCTGGAACGGCTGATGATGCTTCGGTTCGATGGGGCGCTTGCCGCGCTGCCGGCGGAACAGTTCGTCACCGAGGTGCTCCTGGCGCGCTGCGGTTTGAAGGAGCTGGTAATCGGCACCGATCACGGCTTCGGTCGTGGCCGCGGCGCCGACCGGCAGAATCTTCCGGCGTTGGGTGCGAAGCACGGTTTCGGTGTCTCGATCGTAGACCCAGTGCCCGACGCACAGGGCGAGGCCATTTCCAGCACCCGCATTCGTGCGGCGCTTTCGGCGGGAGAGCTGCGCCGGGTCGCCGAGTGGATGGGCCGGCCTTATCGCGTGACGGCGCGGGTGGTGCCCGGGGCAGGGCGGGGCCGAACCATCGGTATCCCGACCATCAACCTCGAGGGCCCGCCACCGGAAAAGGCGCTCCCGCCCGATGGTGTGTACGCAGCGATTGTGGAATGGGGTGGCGGTACCGCCGGCGCGATGCTCAATCAGGGTCCTCGCCCGACGGTTGGCGATCCCCGGCGATCGTTGGAAGCGCACCTTTTTGGCATGTCGCAGGATATGTATGGACGAATGGTGCGGGTAGAATGGGTAGAGCGGCTGCGCGACGTCCAGCGGTTTCCGTCGCTGGATGCCTTGCGCGCGCAGCTTGCGCTGGATCGGGACGCGGCGCTCAGGATACTGGCACGCCCCCGCTGACCTCAACCGTGCGCCCCTCCAGGGCGCGATGAGCGAACGATGTTCGGATCGATCCGTAGCCGGCTGATTCTGATCGGGGTGCTTGTAGCCGCCTCGCTCTTCTATCTCTTTCCGCGCCAGATTACCCTGCGTGAGCGGGTTAATGGCGTAATGCGGGATTCCCTGGTCACCCGGGTGCCGCTCAAGCTCGGCCTCGACCTCCAAGGCGGCATGCACCTGGCCCTGGAGCTCGATCAGGCCAGGAAAGTTTCGGCCAACCCCAAGGCCGACATCGAAAAGGCGCTCCAGGTTCTCCGGAAGCGTCTCGACGAGTTCGGCGTGACCGAGCCGCTGGTCCAGCAGGAAGGCTGCTGCCGGATCGTCGTGGAGCTGGCCGGCATCCAGGATCCGGCTCGGGCCAAGGGCATTGTGCAGCGGAGTGCCTACCTCGAATTCCGCATCACCGACAAGACCGGCGCCTTCGAACGGACCCTCCCGTCGATGGACCGCGCGCTTCGGTCCCTCGGCGTTGCGGGTCAGGCAGCCGCCGCCAAGCCGTCGGCGGTGCAGCAGCTGCTCGGCGGAGACTCCAGCAAGGCCGCCGCGGATACCACTACGGTGGTGGGTGGCGTGCTCGAGGGACTCATTCAGCCGGCCAATGTCGCCGGGATCCAGGCCTCTCCGGGAGAGTTCGTCGTCGCGGAAGGCGCCTTTCCCCGGGTCGACAGCCTGCTCAACCTCCCCCAGATCAAGGCGCTCTGGCCCCGGAACGTGGAATTTCTCTGGGCCGGCCAGCCGACCAGCCTGGGCGTGAACCAGTACCGCCTCCTCTATGCCGTGGACGATCGGCCGATCATCACCGGCAAGGACCTGACCGACGCAACAGCCGCGGTGGATCCGCTCACCAATGGACCGATCGTTCGCTTCGAGCTGAACAACTCGGGCGGGCGGATCTTCGGCAAGGAAACCGGCCGCCATATCGGCGATTTCATGGCGATCGTACTGGACGGGAGAGTCCAGGGTCGCCCGCCGGTGATCCAGGGGCAGATCAGCCGCAGTGGCCAGATCACCATGGGCAATCGTTCGCTGCAGGAGGCGCAGGACCTTGCCCTCACCCTGCGCGCCGGCTCATTGCCGGTGCCGCTCAAGATCGTGGAAGAGCGCCAGGTCACCGGCTCTCTCGGCGCCGATTCAATCAAGGGCGGCGTCATCGCCGGCCTGGTGGGCACCGCCTTGGTCATCCTGATCATGCTGGGGTATTACGCCATCAGCGGCATGCTCGCGGTGGCGGCGCTCGCATTCTACGTGCTCTTTGCGCTGGGCGGCCTCGCCATGATGGAGGCCACGCTCACCCTCCCGGGCATGGCCGGCCTGGTGCTCTCGATCGGCATCGCCGTCGACGCCAACGTGCTGATCTTCGAGCGCATCCGCGAAGAGCTGGCGCTCGGCAAGACCGTCCGCCTGGCGGTAGACGAAGGCTTCAAGCACGCCATGCCGGCCATCATCGACTCGAACCTCGCGACGGTCCTCACCGCGCTCTTCCTCTTCCAGTTCGGCACCGGGCCGGTCAAGGGTTTTGCGGTGACGCTGATCATGGGTATCGCGGCGTCGATGATTTCGGCGGTGTTCATCACCCGTACGCTGTACATGATCTGGCTGCAGCGCCGGCCCGACGCCACCACGCTGAGCGTGGGCTCGGTAAGGCTGTTCAAGGACGCCCACTACGACTTCATCGGAGTGCGGAGGTACGCCTACGGCGTCACCGCGGGAATCCTGGCCATCGGGCTGGCCTTTCTGCTGATCCGCGGGGTCAACTATAGCATCGAGTTCACCGGCGGCACCCTCGTCCAGATCACCACGCCACAGAATGTGGATGCAGGGCGGATTCGCGCCGGTCTGGACGGCGCCGGACTGAATGGCTCGGAAATCCAGCAGTTCGGTGGCCCGGGAGAGTGGGTGATTCGCGCGCGCGCGGCGGGAACGATCGATGCCAACGACACCCAGGCGACATCGGCGCTCGTGACCAAGGGCCTCGATAGCGCCATCGGCACCGGGAAGTACAAGGTCGTCCGCGCCGAAGCCGTCGGTCCGAAGGTCGGAGGCGAGCTCCGCCAGCGCGCGCTGATCGCGATCTTCCTGTCGTTCTTCGCGGTGCTGGCGTACCTGGCCTACCGGTTCGAGTGGCGCTTCGGGCTTGCCGCTATCGCGGCCACCGCGCACGACATCCTGGCCACGATCGGTTTCATCGCGGTAATCAACCTGGAAGTGAGCCTGGTGGTGGTCGCCGGTGTGCTTACGATGGTGGGCTATTCGCTGAATGACACCATCATCATCTTCGACCGAGCGCGCGAGAACCTGAAGAAGCATCCCAAGGAATCGTTCTACGATATTCTGAACCGTTCGATCAATGAGACGCTTCCGCGCAGCATTCTGACTCACGGATTGACGCTCTCGACGCTCCTCTCCCTCGCCATTTTCGGCGGCGAGGTGATTCGCCCGTTCGCGCTGGTCATGTTCTTCGGGGTGTTCACCGGCACTTTCTCGTCGATCTACATCGCCGCGCCGGTCCTGATGTACATCGAAACCCGCTGGCCCGGCGCGCACGCGCGCGGGGTTCGCGGCGCAATGCCGCCGGTCAGGGGTATGGCGGTTCCGGCTCCCAGCGGGCGAAAGGCCTGAGCCGAAGGGGCACCCGTGCTGGTTGATACCCATTGCCATCTCACGGACGCCGCCTTTGCCGGCGATGCCGACGGGGCGGTCGAGCGGGCGGTGGCGGCTGGCGTCGGGCACATGGTGGTGATCGGAGAGTCGCGAGGTGCGGCGGATCAGGCGCTCCGGCGTGCTGCGGATAACCCGCGAGTATCGGCAACGGCGGGGTTTCACCCCCACGTCGCCAGCGAGTGGAACGCCGGGGCAGCAGAGTGGCTGGCCCAGCGGGTGATGGATGAACGGGGCGCGGCAGTCGGCGAGATGGGGCTGGACTATCACTACGACTACTCTCCCCGGGACAGCCAGCGCCTTGCGTTCGAGGCGCAGATGCAGCTCGCGGCGGCGGCGGGCAAGCCGGCGGTCATTCACTCCCGGGAAGCTGACCAGGACGTGGCGGCGGTGCTCCGAAACCACCCCCGCACCGTCGCCATCCTGCACTCGTTCAGCAGCGGCCCGGCGGTGCTCGAGGCGGCGCTGTCCCTGGATCACTACGTATCATTCAGCGGGATGAT
>JBEPVJ010000135.1:0-6031 GCA_041691095.1 Gemmatimonadales bacterium | reverse complement strand
TCGCACTATCTTTCCCCCGCATATGACGGACAGCCAGCAGCGCATCACCGCGGCGCTCGCCGGCCGCGACCGCGTCGACCGCCTGGTCGGTACTGGCGGCATGGCGACCGTCTACCTGGCCGAGGACGAGCGCCACCACCGCCGTGTGGCCGTCAAGATCCTTCGGCCCGAGCTGGCGGGGTCGATCGGGCTCGAGCGGTTCGAGCGGGAAATCGGGATCGCCGCCCGGCTCAACCACCCCCATATCCTTCCCCTCCTGGACAGCGGTACCATCCCCGCCGAGGGCAGCCAGCCCGCTTCGGCATACTACGTGATGCCGTTCGTGGAAGGCGAATCGCTTCGGGACCGGCTAACCCGGGACAAGCGCCTCGACCTCGAGGAGTCGATCCGGCTCACCCGTGAAGTGGCCGATGCCCTCGACTACGCCCACCACCATGGCGTGATCCATCGCGACATCAAGCCCGAGAACATTCTGATTTCGGGGGGACACGCGGTGGTGGCCGACTTCGGCATTGCCCGAGCGCTGGATGAGGCCAGCGGCGCCACCCTCACCAACCCGGGTGTGGCGCTCGGCACCCCGGCCTACATGAGCCCCGAGCAGGTGTCCGGCGAGCGCACCGTGGACGGCCACACCGACCAGTACGCCCTCGGATGCATGCTGTTCGAGATGTTGAGCGGTCAGCCGCCATTTACCGGCACCATGACCACGATCCTGACCCGGCGTCTGGCCGAAGCGGCGCCCCGGATCCGTTCTGTCGTGCCCGGTGTCCCCCCAGCGGTGGACGCTGCCCTGGCCCGGGCCCTGGACCGCGATCCCGCCAAGCGCTTTGATACGCCGGCGCAGTTCGCCGCGATGCTCGGCGTCGCTACCGCGCCGGTTCCTATCGTCCCCAAGCGCCGCCTGATCGTTCGCGCCGGCGTAGCGCTGCTGGCCCTCGCCGCCGGATTCCTGGCCATCACCCGCACCGCCAAGCCCGGCCGCGCCGATTCGATCAGCTCGCTGCTCATCGCGCCGGCGGTGCCCGAGAGCACCGTCGCCTACCTGAGCGACGGCATCCAGGACGCTGTGGCCGACCTGCTCCGCCGGCTGCCGCAGTTGCGGGTTACCGCACCTAGCCTGGTGGCCCAAATGCGGCGCCAGGAGCCCGCCATGAACAATCTGGAGCTGGGCGAGCGACTCAAGGTCGGCGCGGTGCTCACCTGGGACTTGTCCCGGATCGGAGACTCGGTCCTGGTGAAAGCGGAGCTGGTGCGGGTTCCCGGCGGCGACCTGCTGTTGCCGCTTCGCTATTCTCGGCACAAATCCGACGTCGCCTCGATGCAGGGAGACATCGCCCGCAAGATCACCGATGCGCTCCGGCTCCAGTTGACCGGGAGCGAGAAGGCGACCATCGCCCGGCGTCCCACCGTCAGCGCCGAGGCCTACGAGCTCTATCTCCGGGCCCGGAAGGTCGAGCTCCGGGGCGTGCCGCTCGGTGCCGAGAACGCCAAGCTGCTGATGGACTCGGCGGCCTTCCTCTCGCACAAGGCGCTCGCCATCGACTCGAGCTTTGCCCAGGCCCAGGGACTGCTCGGGACCTATTACTTCGTCTCGGCGTTCCGTGGCTGGCGGCCATTGAAGGAGTACGTCGATTCCTCGGTGTGGGCCTCGCAGCGGGCCCTCGAGGCCGACAGCACGCTGGGCGACGCCTGGGTCAACGTCATCAGCAAGGCGATCTATCTGGATGACAACTGGCCGGTGGCCCAGGACGCTGCGTCCCGGGGGCTTCGACTGAGCAGCCACGATTCGCAGGTGCTCTTGTTCGGGGCGATCGTCCTGGGCGAAATCGGGGGGCGCCTCGACACCGCGATCACGCTGGCGCGGCACTCCGTCGAGCTGGAGCCGGTCGTCGGGGCGCTGAATACGCTGGGTGACCTGCAGATGCGCGCCGGCAAGTACGATTCGGCGGCCGCGGCGCTCCGTCGCGCACTCGAGGTGGACCCGACCGTCCCCGGGCCCCGCCGGCGCCTGATCTTGAGCCTGGAGCATCTGAGACGGTTCGACGAGGCGATTGCGGTGCGCCGCGACGGCGGCGACAGTGCGGGCGCCGCGTCCTACGCGAGGGGACTGGCCGATGCGGGGCCGGCGGGTTATGAGCTGGCCCGGCGGGACGATCTCATGCGCCAGGTAAGCTCCCAGCTCGCCGCGGCCTCGGCACCGTACCGGATTCCGCAGGACACCGTGCCCCAGCTCCGGGAGGAGCGCCTGGTTTATCTCTACAGCCAGCTCGGGGAGTGGACCAGGGCGATGGATTGGGTCGAGAAGCTCCGCCAGCGGCGGCCCAAGCGGTTCCGCCTTCTCGCGCTCAACCCGCTCTATGCCGGGCTCCGCGGTGATCCCCGCTTTACCGCGATGGTGCGGGCAGACGGACTGGAACAGCTGGTGAGGTGACCGCGCAGCAGCTCACTTGTCGCACACCCTCATGAACTCCCGCTTCACCTGGCCGGAATCGTCGATCAGCTTGTAGAACTCATCGAGGTAACTCGAGGCTTCCTTGAGCCGGTCCGGCGTGAGCTCCTTGATCGCCTGCAACGACCCGTAAATCTCGCCTTTCTTCGCCTTGAACACGGCGATCGCCTCGGTCACCTCCTGGGGCGTGTGGCATCCCCCCCGGTAGAGCCGGTCGATCACCCGCTTGATCGGGAGCCGGTAGTCGGGACGCGCATACGGCGCGTTCACCAGGCCGGACCAGTCGAAGTCGTATGCCACAGGGTAGTAGGCCATCGAGGTGTCGGTCTGCACCATACGATAGTTGTGGAGCATCATCAGGGAAAAGTCGGTATTCCCGATCATGTACTGGAACAGATCGGTCACCGTCATCTGGCGGGAATCCATCTCCTCCGCATGCCCGCCGGTCTGCTTCAGGATCTTGCCCTTGTTTCGCGATGCCATGTCGTCATCGTCTTCCACCCAGAACCCCGGCCGGGCGATGGCGAAGCCGGGATCCTTGATGTCCTGCCAGTTGACCGTCGCGAGCCGAGCTCGGAGGCTGAGCGGCGTAAGCGCATTGTACATCCCGTACGCCGCCGATTCCACGAGCAGGTTCTGGGCGTAGCGGTCGCCCTTCTGGCAGTGGGTGGTGAGCTTGAGCGTGCCCTGCCCCGCGAACAGTGTGCCCTTGGTCTTCTCCTTGTCGAACCAGACCTTGAGCGGCGGCACCGCGCAGGAGCCCGGGCGCAGCCGGTAGTGACCCCGGGTCGAGAGCCGCACATCGAGCGACACCGTGTCCGACTTGTCCAGGTACCTGAGCGAGGCAGGGAACTGCTTGGTGCTGGTCGAGTCCCGTTCCCTGAAAACCGTCTTGAAGTCGGCGCTCAGCCACATCACCAGCGGCTCGCGCTCCCGAAAGAGCTTGGCGGCTTTCTTGACGGGCGCCTCGACCTGCTGCGCCGCGAGCGGGGCGGGTATGATCGCCGCCGTCAACAGCAGGAGCCAACGCCTGCGGGCGCGGAAGTGCATGGATGATCCGTTGAAGGGAAGGGCTCGATGATAGCGCCCGCCCGCGCCCGACGGGAGGGGGACGGCCCCGCTCGCCGGGGGCCGCGGGAATCCTGTATTATCCCTCTGGCCCTGGCCCCTCATATCCTCAGACTCCCGGCCCTTCCTCATGCGTCTGTCCCGTCCGTCGCTTTCCGGCGCACTGTTAAGCGCTCTCTTCTGCACCGCACCGGCGCAACGGCCTGCGACTCCGGTGCAGCCCGTCGTCCGTCCGGTACTGATGGTATTCATCACCGTGGATCAGATGCGGGAGGACTACCTCGACCGCTGGAAGAGTCAGCTGACCGGGGGTCTCAAACGGCTGGTGGATGGCGGCGCCTTCTTCACCAATGGTCACCAGGACCACGCCATCACGGAGACGGCACCGGGTCACGCCAGTACCATGTCGGGGCGATTTCCGCGCAGTACCGGTATCACGCGGAATGTGGCCGGGGTCAACGATCCCAGCTCGACGCTGATCGGCTCGTCGAATCTGGGCGCGTCGCCTTTCCGGTTCCGCGGCACCACCCTCACCGACTGGCTCACATCGGCCGATGCGCGGACCAGGGCGCTCTCGGTGTCGTACAAGGATCGGGGCGCGATCCTTCCTATCGGGCGGTCCAAGCAGAACGTCTACTGGTGGGGGGGCAGGACCTTCACGACCAGCACCTGGTATCGCGATTCGCTGCCGGGGTGGGTGACGGCGTTCAATGCCCGGCATATCCCGGCGGACAGTGCCGGGAAAATCTGGGATCTGCTGCGGCGCGCCGACGACTACGCCGAGGCCGACAGCGTGCCGGTGGAATCATCGGGAGGCCACTTCACCTTTCCCTACCCGCTATCCGCCAATGGGGACACCGCGACGCTTCAGTATCCCGGATTCCCGTTCATGGACGACCTGAGCGCCCAGCTCGCCCTGGCGGGCGTGACGGCGCTCGACCTGGGGAAGGGACCTGAGACCGACGTGCTGGCGGTGTCGTTCTCGTCCACCGACCTGATCGGCCACCGCTTCGGACCCGACTCTCGGGAAATCCACGATCAGATTCTGCGCCTGGATCGCACCATCGGCGCGTTCATCGATTCGCTCTACAAGCTGCGCGATTCCACCCGCATCATCTTCGCACTGACCGCCGACCACGGTGTGCAGCCGTTCCCCGAGCTCAACAACGGACGCATCACTCCGGCGCCGAAGCGCGTGGACGTGCTGCCAGCCCTGGCGGCGGCCCAGAAGGTGATCCAGGCGGCCGGCGGCAACCCCAACAAGGTCGACCTCGAAAGCGGGGCCTTCTTCGTGGACCGGGATTCCATCAAGGTGAAGCCCGCCGTTCTCCGGGTGGCGGTGGATTCCTTCGTCGCGACGGCCCGGCGGATACCCGGTGTGCTCCGGGCCGATCGCTTTGCCGATCTGGCGAAAGCCGACATGGGAAAGGATTACATCGCCCGACGCTGGGTGCAGATGTATCCCCCGGACACGCCGGTGGAGGCGGTGATCACGCTGACCGAGGGGAGCTACTGGTTCAATTATCCGGTGGCACAGCACGGCACGCCCCACAATCAGGACACCCATGTCCCGATCCTCTTCTACGGCGCGCCGTTCAAGCCGGGACGCTATGCCCAGTTCGTCCGCACCGTGGACATGGCGCCGACGCTGGCCCAGGCGCTGGGCGTGATGCCCACCGAGCCGCTCGACGGACACTCCCTCACGGTGGCCATTCGATGAAATCTCTTCCCGCCGCCCTGTTGCTGGCGAGTATCACGGGGAGCGCCGCAGCGCAGGGCGCGATCGGCATCCAATCCGGGGTCCGTCCCGCGCGCTTCGTCATCCGCAACGCCATGGTCATTGCAGGGAACGGGACGCCGGCGTCAGGCCCCTACGATATCGTGATCGAGGGCAATACGATCGCGGACATGGTCCCGCTCGATCCCGTCGCGCTGAGGGCCGATATGACCCGCCGCCCGGCCGCCGCGGCGGAGATCGATGCCACCGGAAAATATGTGATGCCGGGCCTGATCAACGCGCATGGGCACGTGCAGGACGAGCGGGGTGGCGTACCGCAGCCGCTGGAATACCAGCTCAAGCTCTGGCTGGCCTGCGGGATCACGACGGTGCGGGACGTCGGAAGCACCACGCGGAAGACGCTGCAGCTCCGCGCCGCGAGTGCCGCCGGCACCGTCGTCGCCCCGCGCATTCTGGTGTATGGGATGTTCGGCGGGGGCGGTGACGCGGTCGAGAGTCACGGGATCAACACCCCGGAGCAAGCGCGGGCCCGGGTGCGCGAGCTCAAGGCGCTGGGAGTCGACGGCATCAAGATTGTTGGGATAGACCGCGACCTGATGCAGGCCATGGAGGACGAGGCCCACAAGGTAGGGCTGCCGATCGCCCACCATGCCGGTGTCGAAGAGACCAACGCCTGGGACGACATCAAGTTCGGCACCCGGAGCATCGAGCACTGGTACGGGGTCCCGGACGCCGCCCTCGCCGACGGGGGCCAGCACTTTCCCTCGAGCTACAAC
>JBEPVJ010000134.1:0-6037 GCA_041691095.1 Gemmatimonadales bacterium | reverse complement strand
TTCCAGCATCACCGACATGACGCGCTGGCTTCGCTACCTGCTGGACAGCACCAAGGTCGGCGGACGCCGGCTCGTCAGCGCCCAGAACGCCGCCGAGCTGTTCAGTGCGCAGCAAATCGTCGGAGACGATGAATTTTATCCGACCGCGCGCCTTACCCATCCACACTTCCAGGCCTATGGAATGGGTTGGTTCCTGGAAGACTACCGAGGAGAGTTCGTTGCATTTCACACCGGGAGCATCGATGGTCGCTCAGCGATCATCGGCCTGGTGCCGGACCGCCATCTTGGGGTCGTGATCCTGGCCAATCTCGATCACGCCGAGCTGCGCCACGCCCTGATGTATACCGTGTTCGATCGCTACCTGGGTCCGGCTTCGGGTGGAACCCACGACTGGAGCGCCGAGATGCGCCAGATGTACGGGGCATTGAGCGACTCGGCGGCGGCGCGGGGCCGGGCCCGCCTGGCCGCGCGGATCTCCGGCACCCATCCCACGCTGCCATTGGACCGCTACGCCGGCACCTATTCCGACAGCCTGTTCGGCACGGCGACGGTCCGAAGCGAGGCCGGGCATCTCACCCTGTCGGTCGGAGTCCTGGAAGGCGAGCTGGAGCAGTGGCAATACGATGTGTTCCGGGTCCATTGGCGCCAGTCGCTGGGTGATCCGGACTACGTGGCGTTCACTCTTGGCTCCGACGGCAGCATCGACGAGCTCCGCTTCAGGGACGGCCCCCGGCACTTTCGCCGGGTACGGTGAGTCCGGCGGAGGCCGCAACGGCTATCTTTCGATATCGGCGTGCGTCCGAGGCGCGGGAATCCGTCTCCCCGTTGCGCTACCACCAATGCTGAGGAAGTCATGACCGACCCTGCGATGATGGACCAGCTGGCCAAGTTGAACCTCGAGGTGCAGGGAATCGAGGCCCGTTTCGGTCAGGGCCAGGTTTCCGTTGAAACCCTGGAGGCCATCAAATGCGCCCTGGACGACGTTCGCCTGCGGCTGTGGGGCCTGCTGAAGTCGAACAGTGGGGAGGCGCCGGAGGCGTTCCAGCACCGATTCCGGCTCCGCCGGACTACCGAGCTTTGCACCCGACTGGTGAACGACATCGGATCCGGCGCGCTTCCCCGAGACCATTCCGAAATTCCCGACATGCACAAGGCGGCGGCCGACCTGGCCCGCGCCACTTCAGAAAGCCATCCATGAAACCGCTCGTACTCGTTGGAATCCTGCTCGCCGGCATCGGCGGATTCATACTCTTCCGCGGCCTGAGCTATACCAAGGACAAGAACGTCCTCGAAGTGGCGGGCCTCAAGGCGTCGGTCGAGGAAAAACGCTCGATCCCGAACTGGGTCGGCATCGTCGGCCTGGTCGGGGGAATCGGCCTCATCGTTGCGGGGGCCGCCAAGCCGAAGGGCTGAACGTGGAGCTGCAACCAATTCTCGAAGACATCCTGCGAGGCGCCGCCAGGGACGAGGGTGCCTCGATGGGAGTGCTCTCCCTCTACGATTCCGAGTCCGATCGTCTCACCGCCCAGGCCAGCCTGGGTATCAGCCGGAAAATCCTCGGGCAACTGGATCGGTTACCCGCCTCCGCCGTGTTCTCGGTTGCGGCGCGGGAACGCCGGCGGGTCATCGCCGAAGATGTCGGCGCTGATGCCCACTTCGAGCCGTGCCGCGCGCTGGCCCGGGAGGCGGGGTTCCGCGCGGTTCACAGCACCCCGCTGGTCGACCGGAGCGGCAAAGTCCTCGGCGTGCTGTCGCTTTTCTTTGCCGAGCCCCATCACCCCGCCCCGGAAGACCTCGTGCGGGGAGACCTCGGTGCCCGTCAGGCGGCGGACTTTCTCGAGAACGCCCGTCTCCGCGACAACCTGCGCGAGGCCGAGCATTCCAAGAACCGGTTCCTCGCGACGCTGGCCCACGAGCTGCGTAACCCGCTGGCTCCGATCCGGAACGCGGTCCAGATCCTCCATATGAAGGCGGCGCCGTCGCCGGAGGTGCAGTGGGCGCTGGAGGTCGTGGATCGCCAGATCCAGAAGATGACCCGCCTGGTGGACGACCTGCTGGACGTCGCCCGGATCACCGGGAACACGCTGGTGCTGCGGCGGGAGCCGGTCGATGTGTCCGAGGTGCTCCGGCTGGCGGTCCAGACCTGCCGGCCCCTCATCGAGGCCTCGGGCCAGCAGTTCACCCTGACGCTGCCCCACGAGCCGGTCTTTCTCGACGGTGACCTGATCCGGCTGGCTCAGGCCGTGTCCAACCTCCTCAGCAACTCCTCCAAATACACCGAGCGCGGCGGCCGGATCACGCTTGCCGCGGAGGGCCGGAACGGAGAAGTCACCATCACCGTCAACGACACCGGCATCGGGATTCCCGCGGCAATCCTGCCGAGCATCTTCGAGATCTTCACGCCGGCGCGTCGATCGCCGGAGCAGCCCACCGCCAGCCTGGGCGTGGGGCTGAGCCTGGTCAAGCGCCTGGTGGAGATGCATCACGGCACCATCGAGGCCAGTAGCGCCGGCACCGGACAGGGCAGCCAGTTCGTGATTCGCCTCCCCGCGGTCGCCGAGGCGCCCGAAGTAACTGCCGGGATCGGGGGGACGACGCCGGGTCCCGCCGTCTCGCTCCGTGTCCTCATCGTGGATGACAACCTGGATGCCGCCGACAGCCTCGCGCTGTTGCTCCAGCTCAAGGGGCACGAGACCCGCACCGCGCATGACGGTGTGGAGGCATTGCGGGTGGCCGAAGAATTTCATCCCGAAGTGACCGTCCTCGATCTTGGCTTGCCCAAGATGGACGGCTACGAGGTGGCCGGGCTCATCCGCCGCCAGCCTTGGGGCGAATCGATGGTGATCATCGCCGCGACCGGCTGGGGCCAGCAGGCCGATCGCCACCGCTCCCGGGAGGTGGGATTCGACCACCATTTGCTCAAGCCGGTCGACCCCGCGACGCTGATCCACATGATGGGAGATGGAAGCAGGAGATAGGCGGAAGGAAATCGTGACCGACCAAAGGAACGTATATTCCCGGCTTCGTGCCCCAACCTCCTATCTCCTAAGTCCCGGCCGCTCACTGGAGGCCATATGTCCCGCCGCAAGATGACCCGTCGTGCGTTCGTCGAAGGCGCGGGGCGCGCTGCGCTCGGCGCGACCATTCTGCCCCGCCGCATTTTGGGCGGCGTCGGGTTTCAGGCGCCGAGCGATACGCTCAACGTCGCCATCGTCGGCGCCGGTGGGATGGGGATGAGCAACTCCGAGGCGCTGGTCACCCAGAATATCGTGGCCCTCTGCGACGTGGATTTCGGCTACGTCGAGCGCTCTCTGGCCGAGCGACAGAAGGACGAGAAGGGGCAGCAGCGCCCCGAGGCGGCCCGGCTCGCCGAGCAATTCCAGAAGGCGAAGCGCTACGCCGATTTTCGGGAAATGCTGGACAAGAGCAAGGACATCGAAGGGGTGGTGATCGCGACGCCCGATCACTTGCACGCCGTCATCGCCAAGGCGGCGATGGAAGCCGGCAAGCACGTCTACGTTCAGAAGCCGCTGACGTACTCGGTGCACGAGGCGCGAGTGCTGCGTGAGACGGCAAAGCGCACCGGGCGGGTAACCCAGATGGGCAACCAGGGCCACTCGAGCAACGACGCGAGGCTCATCAACGAGTGGATCCAGGCCGGGCTGATCGGGCCGGTGCACGAGGTCTACATCTGGACCAATCGTCCGATCTGGCCCCAGGGAATTCCCCGTCCCGGCTTGCCTCCGGCGCCGCCGCCCGGCACTCCCCCCGCCGCGCCCGGTTGGGGCATGCGCGCGATCAACGAGCGCACCGCCGCCGCGATGATGGGCAACTACCCCGTACCCGACGGCCTTCGCTGGGATCTCTATCTCGGTCCGGTGCCGGAAGACATTCCCTATCACCCGGTGTATCACCCGTTCAACTGGCGCGGGTGGACCGACTTCGGCGTGGGTGCCCTTGGAGACATGGGCGCGCACCTGATGGACCATCCCTACTGGGCGCTCGGCCTTACATCTCCCACCAGCATCGAGGCCACCTCGACGCCCTGGGGCGGTCCGCGCCAGAAGCCGGTGACCTATCCCCAGGCCATGACGGTGCACTACGAGTTTCCCGCTCGCGGCGCTGCGCCGCCGGTGCGGATGAGCTGGTACGATGGCGGCCTGATGCCACCGCGGCCGCCGGAGCTCCCCGACGACTTGCAGCTCAATCGCGAGGGCGGCGTGATCTTCGTCGGAGAGAAGGGCATCCTGATGCACGAGACCTACGGCTCCAAGCCGCGGCTCTTTCCCGACGCGCTGATGCAGCAGGCCGCCGCGGTGCCTCAGACGATGCCGCGCATCGAGCGAAGCCACGAGCTCAACTGGGCAGCGGCGTGCAAGGGTCAGGCAACCGCCAGCTCCCCGATCGAGTACGCCGCCCAGCTGACCGAAGTGATGCTGCTCGGGATCGTAGCCCTCCGGACCGGGCAGGGCCGCAAGATCCTCTACGACGCCGAGCGCATGCAGGTGACCAACGTCCCCGAAGCCAACCAATACCTTACCCGCGAGTACCGGGCGGGCTGGAGTGTATGACATGCGAAGACTGAGCCTGGTGTCGCTGCTGGCCCTGGCCGCGTGTGGAGGCCACTCGGCCGCTACCGCCCCGGGCCCCATGGCGGCGAGCCGAGCAGCTAACACGCTGACCCCGGCTGAGAAAAACGCCGGGTGGCGGCTGCTGTTCGACGGGAAGACCACCAGCGGATGGCGCGGCTACAAGAGCACCGCGGTGCCGTCGGGCTGGCATGTGGTGAACGGAGAGCTGGCCCGAGTGGAAAAATCGTCCGATATCATCACCTCTGAGCAGTTCCGGAGCTTCGAGCTCTCGGTGGACTGGAAGCTGAATGCGCCAGGCGGGAACAGCGGCATCTTTATCCGTGCCGCGCTCGGCTCCGACGAGATCTACTTCAGCGCTCCGGAAATGCAGATCCTCGACGATGACGTCCATCCCGACGGGAAGTCGCAGCTCACGTCCGCGGGCGCGGCCTACGGGCTGTATCCGGCGCCGCGTGGCGCGGTCAAGCCGGTGGGCCAGTGGAATACCGCCCGCATTCTGGTGGATGGAGACCACGTGGTGCAGTGGCTCAACGGCGTCAAGATGGCCGACTACGTGCTGGGCAGCGCCGATTGGAAGGCGCGGGTGAGCAACAGCAAGTTTTCCAAGTGGCCGGAATACGGCAAGGCGAAGCAGGGCTTCATCGGATTGCAGGAGCACGATAACCCGGTGGTGTTCCGGAACATCAAGATCAGAGTGCTGCCATAGCTAACGCCGGTTCCGCCAGTAGCGCACCAGTCCCTGCCAGCACGCCTCCGGGCCGGCGCCGTCAAGGAACGCTCGGGCCCGCTCGGGGGGGACGCGGCCGTCGATCCATACCCCCAGCTGGCGGATGAACCAGCCGACCCGGTCGGGGTCGGTGCCGGTCTGAGAGAGGCTGTCGCTGGCATACTCGGCCCAGACGAGGAGGGCGGACCGCAGCTCCTCCATGTGGCGCTCAGGATCGGTCGAAGGGCCGAAATGCGTCAGGACGATTTCCCGGGGCCGCCACATCCGGATGCGGTGCATCGAGTCGAGCCACGCCTCGAGGTCGAACTCGGGTGGTGGCGTCACCGGAAGCACGCACGGCAGTCCGGGGCTCATCAGCCCGCCGGTGTCTCCCACGAACGCAACTCCTGATGCCGGCTCGAAGTAGCTCACGTGATGTGCCGCGTGACCCGGCGTGTAGGCCACATGCAGGCCGCGGCCGCCCACGTCCAGTCTTTCCCCTCCGACCAGCACCTGGATCCGGTCGGCGGGCACCGGAGCCACTTCTCCCCAGAGCGCCTCCATCTTGTCGCCGTAGAGTCTGGCGGCACTCTTCAGCAGCTTGGAAGGATCCGCCACGTGTGGCGCACCGAGCTCGTGGACATAGACCGCGAGCCGAGGATTCTCTCGGGCGAGCGTGCCCGTGCCGCCGGCATGATCCAGGTGAATGTGGGTGAGGAGCACTGCTGAAAGATCCCCA